>CACHVW010000050.1 GCA_902583415.1 uncultured SAR116 cluster alpha proteobacterium
CTATACATGCGTGTCCTGTCATTATGTCAGCTCCAGAAAAAGTACCAGTTAAAAAGTTTTTATTTTCTAAGTTATTATTTACGTTTAATAGCGCAACATTTAAAAGTTTAAAAGCTCTTGCAACGTTAACTTCGTTCTTTCGTTCAGGAGGTAGTAAGATAGTCTCTACAACAATTGTATTAACTTGTGGCATAATTGAGCCTTCAGCATAATGAAGCCACTGTAGATAATAAGGAAAGGATGGGTCTGTTTTGTCAGGACAAAATTTTCCTTTATCATATTTAGATATAAGGTATTCCACAATCGCACCAGACTCATAAATTTTGACGCTCTCATCTTGAAGTACAGGAACTCTTCCCATAGGATGTAATTTATAATATTCTGGTGTTCTCAGAGCTTTATCGCCTACTGAATATTTTTCTATTTCATAATCCAAACCTAATTCTTCAAGAAGCCAGGCTATTCTAACCGCGCGTGAGTTAGGGGCAAAATACAATTTCATTTAAACCTCCTTCAAAAAAGATTAGTTATTTAATTTTATCAATAAGCTTGTTAAGTTTTCAATAATAAAATTATAAGAAATTATTCAAAAAATGTAGAGAGAAAATATGAATTTAGAAAACATCCTTATTACAGGTTCATCTGGTTTAGTTGGTGCTCCCTTAGTTACAAAACTTTTAAACAAGAGTAATCTAATTGTTGGTATTGACCCAGTTATTAACTCAGAATGTAACAAAAACTATAAGCATATTTCAATTTCTTTAAATAGTGTTGAGGATGTTACAAATTTATTAGAAAAGTACGATATAACAAAAATTATTCATACAGGTGGAATTTCTGGTCCAATGTTGGCAAATGAAAATCCAAATATAATCATCGAAAATAATATTTTTTTTACTATGTACTTAATTGAAGCCGCTAGAATTTGTAAAAAAATTAATAGATTTATCTTCTGCTCTTCTATTTCAGCATATGGGGAGCTTGCAGAAAGTGACACTACAGAAGATTATAGATTTGCTCCAGAAAATCTATATGGGGCAACAAAGGCTTCATGTGATTTATTATTAAAGAAGTATTATGAAAACTATAATATGGATATAATATCTTTAAGGTTATCAACTATCTATGGTCATAGAAGATCGACCAGCTGTTTTATCAATGATATTATAAATTCAGGAATTAAAAATAAAGAAATTACATTACCATTTAAAAGCAATTTTTGTTGGCCGTATGTTTATGTAGATGATGTAGTCTCATGTATAGAAAAATGTTTATTTCATCTAAAAGAACATTTTTATGATTATAATGTTTCTGGACCTGATTTTCCCACATATCACAAGATAGTTAATGAAGTCAGTCAACACATAGGAAACTTGCAAGTGAACTTTTTAAATCATAACTCTGTGAGTAAAAGGAAACTTTTTAGTCTACAAAAAATAAAGAATGATATTCTGTGGGAACCTAAATATTCAATAGAAAGAGGGATTAAAGATTATATTGATAATATAGCTTAAAAATTACCTTTTACCTTAGGGTAAATTTATTGTAGTTTTCTTATATCATTTAATATTATTAGGAGATTTTTATGGAAGGATTATGTTGCGGTCCAGGGTATGCAAGTCCTTCTGAAGCAATTAGAGCACCAAGTGAAAAATTACTTTACACTATAGCTATTTATACTGGCACTGGTATTCAAAAACCCGATTACTTAGCAACAATTGATGTTGATCCAAAAAGTGAAAGTTATTCAAAAGTAATACATAGACTGGAAATGCCAGGAATAGGAGATGAACTACATCATATGGGTTGGAATGCATGTTCATCTTGTCATGATGATAAAAGTATGAGTAGAAGATATCTTCTTGTTCCAGGTGTTAGATCAAATAATATTTATGTTGTTGATACAGCAACAAATCCAAAAGTACCTAGAATACAAAAAATTATCCAAGGGACCGAAATTAAAACTAAAACTAATTTATCAGGACCTCACACTGTTCATTGCTTAGGATCAGAGATAATTATTTCTTTCCTTGGAGACGCTAAAGGTGAAGCTCCAGGAGGTTACTTACATCTTAACAAAGATTTTGAAATTTTAGGGCGTTGGGAAAGCTCGATGGGTGATATTCTTTTTAGTTATGATTTTTGGTATCAACCACGTCACAATGTAATGGTTAGCTCAGAATGGGCTGCACCAAACACTTTTATGCCAGGCTTTGATCTTGAAGAAGTTGGCCATCTTAAATATGGAAGACGTTTACATATTTGGGATTTTGAGAAGAAAAGGCCAATTCAAACGATGTATTTAGGAGAAGATGGACTTATTCCTTTAGAAGTAAAGTTTTTACACAATCCAAATAGTAGCCATGGGTTTTGTGGTGCAGCCTTAAGTGCAAACGTAATACATTTTTGGAAAACCAAAAATGGTAGCTGGGAATGGGAAAAGATAATAGATATTGATAATGAACCTCATCCAGATTGGCCTATTCCTATTCCAGGAGTTATGTCAGCTCTTTTAGTTTCTATGGATGATAAATACCTTTACATAAATAATTGGCTTCACGGTGATATGCGACAATATAATATTACTGACCCACACAATCCAGTTTTAACAGGTCAAGTTTGGATGGGTGGTCTTCTTGGCAAAGCTCCAATAGTAAATGGTGTCAAAATTGCTGGAGGTCCACAGATGTACCAATTATCTCTAGATGGGAAGCGTATGTATGTAACTACATCACTTTTTTCAACTTGGGATAATCAATTTTATCCAGAAATTAGAACCAATGGTGGCGTAATGCTAATGATCGACTGCGATGTGAAAAATGGTGGTATGAAAATTAATGAAGATTTTGTTGTAAACTTTGGCAATGAACCTAATGGCCCAAGTCGTTGTCACGAAAGTCGTTACCCTGGGGGTGATTGCACAAGTGATATTTGGTTATGAAAAAAATTACAATAGCAAATCGTAATAATGCAACATATGAGGTTAAAGGTAATAAACCGTTATTATTAGAATTATGTTCACTTGGTGTTGATTTACCTTATGGTTGTCAATACGGAGGATGTATTACGTGTGCAGCAAAATTAATTAAGGGTAAAGTTGATCAAAAATCTCAAGTAGCACTTAACAATAGGCAAATTAACGATGGTTATGTAATATTATGTGTGGCAAGAGCTAAAACAGATTGTACTTTTGACATAGGTGTAGAAAGTCATGATAAATTATACCGTAATCCATTTATTGATCCGTTAGCTCCACATGAATTAAAAGCTGATATTGCATCATTCAGGGAAATTAAAAATGATTAACATTAACCATGATGAACCGTATGAAAATAAATACCTTCAAGATATTTTAAATTCTGTAAAGACTATTGCAATGGTTGGAGCAAGTCCTGACAAAACAAAGTTTAGCTATGGTGTTTTAAGAGTATTACATGAAACTGGCTATGATATGATACCAGTGAATCCAAAACCTGGATTAAAAGAAATTAGAGGCTTGGAAGTATTCCCAAATTTAAAAAATATTAATAGGCAAGTTGATATGGTTGAAGTATTTAGAAAATCAGAAGACTTATTTAGTATAGCTGAAGAAGCAATTGAAATTGGTGCCAAAGTTCTGTGGGGACAAATTGGCGTTATCAATTATGAAGCTGCTCGTCTTGCTGAAAATGCAGGTTTAAAAGTTGTTATGAACCGTTGTCCAAAAATTGAATTGTTCCGTCCATTTTGGAAACCTAGACTTGACCTAAAGATTTAATAAATAAGTTAATTAATCTTCAATAGAATATTTATAGATATTTAGATGAAATAGAAATGAATGATTTTCTTGTATCGGTGGTATCTTTTTTAACTTGAATTATTTTCTCTGAACGTAGTTTTTTTAAACATCTGAATAATGTTGCTCTTGGATGTCTACAATTTTTAATAATATTTTCGAGACTAATAAATTTATTTTTTTCTTGAAGAAATAAAATACATAAAAATATGTCACGCTCAGTTAAAGACAATTTGTCTAGTCCAAACTTTTTTTCTTGGTCTCTTAATTGAGACCACAATTTTGCTAAGGACAGAGCATTTTTGTGCATACAAAATCCCCCATAAGTATATATGATATTGTTTCAGATGATAATTTCAACTTTTTAGCTAATTATCTAATTAGGATTTTAATTATAAAGTTATTTTTAATTTACATTAGTACCTAGAAATGATTAAGATTTAGTAAATTAAGTTGGAAATAAATTTTATATTCATTATAACTTTAAAAATATTAAATAATTAATATTCGAATATTTCTATTTGAAATTCTGAAAGAAAATAAATGAAGATTAATAATAAAACTTCTCAATCAATTGGCTTTATTGGCGCAGGTAATATGGGTTTGCCAATGTTAAAAAACTTAATAAAGCAAGGATATGAAGTTAAGGTATATGACATTAATCCTAAAATTACAAAAAAGTTAGAAAAAGATAAAATAAAGTCTGCCAATAACTTAAGAGGTATTGCAAATAGCAATTTTATAATTTCAATTTTGCCAGATACAAATGATGTTGAAAATGTTTTCAATGATCGTACTGGTATAAACTCGTATCTTAAACCTGGTACAGTTGTAATTGATATGAGTACAATTTCATCAAAATCAGCAATTGAAATCGGTAAAACTCTACAAAAAATACAGGTTGATTTTCTTGATGCGCCAGTAAGTGGCGGCGTCAAAGGTGCTCAGAATGCAAAATTATCAATAATGGTAGGTGGGAAAAAAGACATCTTTAAAAAATCAATAAATATTCTTAATTGTTTTGGGAAAAATGTAATTTATGCTGGAAAATCTGGTATGGGTCAAATCTTCAAAATGTGTAATCAAATAATGGTTGGTTCTCACATACAAGCTATGTGTGAAGCTTTTGCTCTTTGTAAATCAAAAGGTGGTAATTTAAATCTTTTAAGAGAAACCTTAATGGGAGGGTCAGCTAATTCCTGGATGTTAGAGAATTTAGGAAATCATGTGATAGATAAAAATGATCAAGCTGGATTTAGAATAGATTTGCAATTAAAAGATTTAAGGTTAGCTAGTGAGGCAGCTTTCGAGAGTGGAGTTCCGTTACCAGGTTTGTCTCTTGTACAAACACTTTATTTGGAATCGAGAGCTCACAATGAAGGAAAAAATGGAAACCAGTCTTTGTTTAAAACTTATGATAGAATGACAAACCAAAAGTAGTTACTTTAAATTTTCTATTAATTATTTGCCTTCAAAAATTCTAATATCTCTGTCTGCGCCACCATCCAGGGCTTTTAAAGCTAGTTGATAATCAGAACCATAATAAAAATCTTTTGCTTTTTCCAAGCTTTCAAATTCAACTAGAACAGTTTGTTCAGAAACACCATTTTCATGAGCATCTACTTCATTGGTGCTAGCTAATATTTTACCATTACCTTTCAAAATGGCAGGTCCTGCAATATCAAGATATGCCTGTCTTTTTTCAGGATTGGCAGGTGAACGGTGGGCGCTTAAAAAATAACCTTTAGGCATAAAAACTCCTCTACATTATATATTTAGGACGTCTTCTTTTTTTATAATTTTCAATACTTATATAAATAATATACTAAAGGAAATTGACGTGGAAGATAAAAGTTTAGAAAATTCGTTAAAAAGAGCTAATTCAGGTGGTACACATAAGCTACTAAAAACAAAATTTTTAAATTTAGAAAATGATATATATAAATTTGAACTTGAATTTTCAAAACAATGCTTAAACCCTTTTAATACGGTTCAAGGCGGTATGATTACGAGTGCTATAGACGAAATAACTTCAATAAGTGTAAATATTTTTACGAAAGATAAATATTTACCAAGCTCAACTGATATTCACACTACATTTCATAGACCATTATCTGAAGGCAAAGTGCTTGGTACTGCTAAAATAATTAAATTAGGAAAGCAAATAGTTTCAATAGAAGGAAGGTTGTTTTCTCCTTCTGGCAAGGTTGCTGCCTCAGGTTTGCACACGGCAATTTTAGTAAAAACATCACAAATAGACCAATATAAATAGTCACCTAACATGATAAAAAAAGAGAATTTACCTTCAAAAATTTGTCTCAATTGCGAAAGACCGTTCACATGGAGAAAAAAATGGCAAAAGGTTTGGGATGAAGTTAAGTATTGTAGCGAAAAATGTAGAAGAAATAGGATCAAAACAAAATGAAAATAAATAACAAAGATTATGATATCAACAATATTATAGAAATGGCTTGGTGTGACAAAACAAGTTTTGATTCTATAAAATTTCAAACAAACCTAAGTGAAAAAGAAGTTATAAAAATAATGAGATCAAACTTAAAAAAAAGTAGTTTCCAAATATGGAGAGAGAGGGTCTACGGCCGTAAAGCTAAACATGCAAAAATCTGAAATACAAATAGTGTGGTTTAAAAGAGACTTAAGAACTATAGACCACAAACCTTTATTTGAAGCTTCAAAAACTCTAAAACCAATTTTACCAATATATGTCGTAGAAAATGAATATTGGAAACAGCCTTTTTCGAACAAAAGACATTGGTTTTTTATTTATGACAGTTTAATTGAGTTAAGAAAAGAATTAAAAAAACTTGGTCAATCGCTGATAGTACGGATAGGGTCTGTGACTGAAATTTTTAATGAGTTATCAACACAATTCAAAATTATTTCAATATACGCTCACGAAGAAACAGGAAATCAATGGACCTATGACAGAGATTTAAATGTTAAAAAATGGTCCAATCGAAAAAATATTCCTCTTATAGAGTATCCCACTAATGGTATAGTAAGAAATTTAAAAAATCGTGATGATTGGTCAAAAATTAGAAATTTAAGAATGAAAGAAAGTTTAATTCCTGAACCTGTATCTCTAATGTCTATTGATGAAATTTTAGAAGGATCTATCCCTAAAAAAAATAGTCCTATATTTAAAAACGATTTTATTGGCAAAGTTCAAAAAGGGGGAAGGAGTGAGGCTCTAAAAATAATAGACAGTTTTATCAACGATAGAGGTCAAAATTATTTATTTAATATTTCCAAACCAGGAACATCTGAAAAAACATGCTCTCGAATTTCTCCTCATTTGACTTGGGGAACTATCTCATCAAAAGAAATAATAAAACTATTGAATTTAAATAAAATCAATTCTCAAAAAAATAGAAGTACAATTAATAGTAGAAACCTAAATGCAATTAAATCTAGGCTTTCATGGAGGTGCCATTTCATTCAGAAATTAGAATCTCAACCCTCCATAGAAACTTCATGTATGCATCCTTTTTATGATAAATTGAGAAAGGATAATATGAATTTAGAACATTATAAAGCTTGGAAAGAAGGATTGACAGGCTATCCATTTATAGATGCATGCATGAGAAGTCTAAATCACAACGGATGGATCACATTTAGAATGAGGGCAATGTTAGTTAGTTTTGCAAGTTATGATCTTTGGCTTGATTGGAGAAAAACAGGACATCATTTAGCCCAGACTTTTACAGACTACGAACCAGGTATTCATTACAGTCAATTACAAATGCAATCTGGAGTAACTGGTATCAACACATTAAGAATTTATAATCCAATCAAACAATCAATGGATCATGATATTAATGGTAAATTTATAAAAAAATGGGTTCATGAGCTCAGAAACATACCAGAAATATGGATACATGAGCCTTGGAAAATGGATCTGAAGACACAAGAAAATGTTAATTGTTTAATTGGAAAGCATTATCCTAAACCAATTGTTGATCACACCACAGCAATAAGAAATGCAAAAGCAAAAATATCATCTATTTTTCAAAAAGAAGGTTATAGAAAAAAATCAAACATAGTCTTTGAAAAATTAGGAAGCAGGAAAAGAACAAAATCATCAAAAAAAAGAAACACTCAACTTCAACTTATATAGTTTTTAACTTTTTTTAGTTTTGACAGATCTTTTTCTTTTTGGGTAACAAGTCGTACATATTTTACAAACAGTACCGTCACAAGCCCAAGCAGAACAAAATTCACGACCATAAAATATTATTTGTAGATGAAGTTTGTTCCATTTTTCTTTAGGAAATAAACGTTTTAAATCATTCTCAGTTGTTTTAACATTTTTACCATTAGTTAAACCCCATCTTTGAGCAAGCCTGTGAATATGTGTGTCTACTGGAAAAGCAGGTATACCAAATCCTTGAGAAACTACAACACTTGCAGTTTTGTGACCAACACCAGGTAATTTTTCTAATTCATTTATATCCTTGGGAACTATCCCATCAAATTTATTAACGAGAATTTTAGAAAGATTAGAAATTGCTTTAGATTTTTGAGGTGCAAGCCCACAGGGTCTAATAATTTCATAAATTTTTTCAACAGGGATTTTTTCCATATCAAAAGGATTATCGGCAATTTTGAATAATGAGGGTGTTACTTTATTTACACGTTCATCTGTACACTGTGCACTAAGCAATACAGCGACCAATAGTTCAAAAACATTTTTGTTATTAAGTGGAACTGGCGTGTTTGGATAAGTCTGTTCCAAAAAATCCATTATAAATTTAGTTCGTTCAGATTTTAACAAATTTTAATCTCAAAATTTTGGGTTTATAATTTTTAGTATTATAATTTATATATATCAGTTTTATTAATCTTAAAAAGTTTATAATAAATATTATGAAAAAGTGGCAAATATTTAAACAAGGTGTTCTTCAAGAGTTACCTTTACAATTAGGTGTTTTTCCCTTTGGTATTATTTATGGAGTTATGGCTATTGAAAGTGGTTTAACTTTCTTGCAAGCCCTTCTTATGTCTTCAATTATTTTTGGTGGGGCTAGTCAGATAGCATTTGTTCAACTTTTATCAAATTCTACTCCATATGGAGTGATAGTCACAACTGTAGCTGCAATAAATTCACGGCATCTATTATATAGTATTTCAATGGTTGAATATTTAAATAAGTTATCTTTAAGTTGGCGAGTTACACTCGCTTATTTACTAACTGATGAAGCTTATGCTGTATCAATTAGAAAATTCATAAACCATTCAGATAATTCAATACTTCATTATCACCTTTTAGGTTCTGGTATGACATTATTTTTATCTTGGCAAATTTCTACATTATTTGGTGTCTGGTTAGGTAATGATTTGCCGGAATTTTTGGATTTGCAATTTATCATACCACTTACTTTTATAGCTATAATTATTCCAATGATTAAATCAAAATCAACTCTTATCACAGTTGTTTCATCAGGAATTTCAGTACTCATTTTTAAAAACTTAGATATAAATTTCTGGATAATTTTGTCAGGCCTTACTGGTATCTTAGCTGGAATGGCTTCAAGTAGATGGGATAAAAAATCATGATTTGGTCGTTAATTATTTTATGTGGCGTCATTACTTTTTTGATTAGATTTATTCCTCTTTCAGGTATATTTTCAAGTGATTTACCGTTATCTGTGAAACATACATTTAGATATATCCCTTTAGCAGTTTTAACTCCCATTATTGTTAATGACTTATCAATTATTGAAAATAACAATTTTTTCTTAATTGAAAATTTCAAATTGTATGCTGCTTTAATATCAATAATTGTTTCAATAATTTGGAATAATGTTCTTGCTACAATATCAATAGGTATGGCAAGTTTTTTAATATTGTCCAATATTTAATGTTTAATTACTTGAGGGATTAATTAATGAATAAAAATATTATAGGTATTAATGGTTGTGTAAAAGATTGTCATGAAGCAGCTGTAAAGAGTGGTTGGTGGCATGATGCTGAAGGAAAAAAAAAAGATAGAAACATTGGAGAATTATTGTGTCTAATACATTCAGAAATAAGTGAAGCTATGGAAGGTGCAAGAAAAGGATTAATGGACAATCATTTAAAACACAAATCAATGATGGAAGTTGAACTGGCTGATGCTGTCATTCGGATATTTGATCTAGCTGAATCTAGGAGTTTTAACTTAGGTGAAACAATTTATGAAAAATTAGAGTATAATAAGTCTCGAGCAGATCATAAACTTACAAATCGCCTTCAAGAAGGTGGAAAAAAATTTTAGTAAAATATTTATCCAACTATAACAATAAAATTAAATCTAAAAAATGAAAACACAAATTCCAAACATAATGTCAATTGATGATCATGTTATAAAAATTAATTTGGCCAAAAACAAAGTCAAAAACAGTATATTTGAGATGGCTGATGCAATAACAAATGCTTTGAATCAGTTAGAAAATAGACAAGTTGAGTTAGCTCAAAAGCTTGGGATGTCAAAAGGTACTCTTTCAAAATGGCATTCAATTGGTTCCAATCATAATATAATGGGAATCAGAGAATTAGCGCCTCCATCATTTGATTCATTATATCAATTAAGTGTTTTAGACAATCAGTATTACAAATATTATGGAAAAGAAAAGGGAGGTAAAAAGTTTATTAAACTTTTTAAAAACAAAGTTGTAACTCCTTTGTCTCAAAGGAATGACATAAATAAAATTATAAAATTGCATAAACAAAAAATTAATCCTCAAAATTTTGAGACTAAACTTTTAGATTATAAAAAATTTAATTCAGAAATTAAGCTAAACATTTTAGTTAAATCAAAATTATACTTTAATACTATTATTATTATTCCATCAGATAATCAGATTGATAAATGGAAAAATTTTTCCTCTATTAAAGATATAAATTTTGATTATCCAATTCGTAGTTTAGAAGGTTTAGATAAAAATATTTTCCAACAATGCCTAATTAAAGTTAAGGCTAAACATATTGATATTTCTATTAATTGTTTGAATTCATGGGGATATAAATACAATAAGATAATGGCTCCCAGACAGCCAAAAAGCGGTCTTGTCGATTTGTCATCTAAATTTGTATTAGTTGTTGGGTCAAAAGGATTATCAAAGAATAACAGATTAACAATAAAATCAGATCAGAGCACTGATTTAATATATTATGCTAAAAAAACAGGAAACAGCCCCTTTTTATTTATAGGTGAAGTTGTTAATGAAAAAAATTGGATGTACTGTATTAATTAGATTAATAATAAATAAACTTAAGTTCTATGAAAAGTTAACTGTTACTAAAGTTATACAATGATACCTATTAAAGTATTAGTTCCTTCAGGAGTTCTTGGTCTTGGTTTTGATCTAGAAGCTCTTAACAATGGTGTTAAAAATAATCCAGACATTATTAGTATTGACGGAGGCTCTACAGATAGCGGTCCATATTCTTTAGGTTCAGGAACATCGAAATATTCACGCGCTGCTATAAAAGCAGAGTGGAAAAGTCTAATGATAGCAAGAAAAAAAGCTAATGTACCGCTTGTAATTGGTTCCTGTGGCACCTGTGGAACTAATAGGATGGTAGATTGGATGGAAAATATTACCACTGAATTAGCTGAAGAATTAAATCAAAACATAAAAATTGCCAAATTATATTGCCAACAAGAAAAAAAATTTATTAAAAAAAATTTACAATTACGTAAGATTTTTCCTTTAAACCCTGCCCCTATACTAAATGGTCAATTAATTGAAGAAATGACAAATATCGTTGCGCTTGCTGGTGCTGAACAAATACAAGAATGTATAAACACAGGGGCTGAAATTATTCTAGCTGGCAGAACAACTGATACCGCAATTATTTCAGCTTTGCCATTAATGAAAGGAGCTAATCCTGGTTCTTCCTGGCATGGAGCTAAAGTTGTTGAGTGTGGTGCACTATGTTCAACAAATCCCACATCTGGTGTTGTAATGGTAGAGTTTGATAAAACTGGATTCACTGTCGAGCCAATGTCTA
>CACHVW010000051.1 GCA_902583415.1 uncultured SAR116 cluster alpha proteobacterium
ACTTCGGGGGACAGACAAGTCATTTAGCTTGGTTTTTATCTTTTTTATGTTTAGGTTTAGGATCACTAGTTTCAGCTTTGACATTTAAATATTACTTTTTCAAATATAAACAATAAAATTAAAATTACCTTTAATAATGGAGATACTCTTATGAATACAAAAATTTTACTTAATGAACGCCCTCATGGTGAACCTAAGCCAGGTGATTTTAAGACGGTTAAAGAAGATATTATAAAACCTAATGACGGTGAAGTTCTTTTGAAAACAATTTATATGTCATTAGACCCATATATGCGAGGTCGAATGAATGATGCAAAAAGTTATGCAAAGCCAGTAGAAATTGGTGAAGTTATGGAGGCCGGCGCTTTAAGTCAGATTATAGAAAGTAAATCAAAATTATTTAAACCAGGAGATTTTGTTGAAGGTCGAACTGGTTGGCAGGACAATCCAACTGTTGATGAAAAAAAATTAAGATTAATCGACCCAAAAATGGCCCCCCTTTCAACTTCTATAGGTGTTTTAGGCATGCCTGGAACAACTGCTTATGTCGGTATGCATAACTTCGCTAAACCACAAAAAGGAGAAACTTTAGTTGTTTCTGCAGCAAGTGGCGCAGTAGGAGCAACAGTTGGTCAAATTGGTAAAATTTATGGATGTAGAGTTGTAGGTGTAGCTGGTACGAATGACAAATGCGAGTTTACGAAAACTGAGCTTGGCTTTGATGATTGTGTAAATTATAAAGATGCTGATTTTAAAGAGAAACTTAAATCTGCTTGTCCTGATGGTGTTGATATTTATTGGGAAAATGTTGGGGGTATAACTTTCGATACAGTTATGCCTCTTTTAAATGATTATGCCAGAATACCAGTTTGTGGTCTTATTAGTTTGTATAATGCTACAAGTCTAAAAGGTGGCGAAAAAGATAGATTACCTCTTTTGTTTAGACAAATTCTTACTAAAAGAATGATGATAAAAGGTTTTATTGTTTTTAATCATTATGATCAAAGAGAGGAGTCAATCATAGCTCTTTCAAAATGGATAAATGAAGGCAAGATTAAATATAAAGAAGATTTTGTTGAGGGCTTAGAAAATGCTCCTAATGCTTTCATAGGATTATTAAATGGTAAAAATTTTGGCAAGTTAGTTGTTAAAGTTAATCCCGACCCTACTTTGTAGATATAGAAAATTAAATTTTAATTTAAACTGTCAAAATTTTTATTTTGTTTAACTAAATCTTCTAACAATTTCGGAGGAGCCCAAAATCTAGGGTCTTCTTCTGAATATTTTTGAATATTTTTCAAAATTTTGTCTAATCCAATCATATCTGCATATTTCATTGGACCTCCTCTCCATTTAGGAAATCCATAACCATTAGTAAAGACAACATCGATATCTGAAGGCTTTAGTGCTATTTGTTCACTTAAAATTTTAGTCCCTTCATATACCATTGCAGCAATGTATTTATCTAATATCTCTTTATCATCAAATTTTTTCGGAGTTATTCCAGCTCTTTTTCTTTCTTGTTCACAAATTACTTCTATTTCTGGATTAGGCGTAAGAAAATCTACATTTTCACCATATAAATAATATCCTTTTGAAGTTTTTTGACCAAACCAACCTCTTTCACATACTCTGTCAGGTATTTGCACATATCTATCATCTTTATGTCTAAATGGTGCTTTTCTTTTTCTTGTTGCCCAACCTATGTCACCACCAGCTAAATCAATTACCTGGAAAATTCCCATTGCACAGCCAAAATCTCTTATTACTTTATCAACATGGAATGGGCTTGCTCCATCCTCAACCATATGATACGTCCCAACTAAATATTTTGAGAGAATTCTGTTACCTATAAAACCATCACAAACTCCTGATCTTACAGGTACCTTTCTCATTTTTTTTGCTAAGTTGAAAGCAGTAGCGACAGTATCTTTAGATGTTTTTTCTGCTACTACAACTTCTAAAAGTTTCATAATGTTAGCTGGAGAAAAGAAATGCAAACCAATAACCCTACTAGGATTATTTACAACTGAAGCAATTTCATTTACATTTAAATAACTAGTATTGGATGCCAAAATACAGTCTTGACTACAAATCTGATTTAATTTCACAAAGACTTCTTTTTTTACGTCCATATTTTCAAATACAGCCTCTATTATCAAATCTCTATCTTTGAGATCTGAGAAATTTGTTGTCGCAAAAAACATATCCATAGTTTTATTTTTTTGTTTAGTTGTAATTCTGTTTAATTTGACGCTTCTATCATAAGTTGAATTAATTTTTGCCTTGGCTTTTTGAATAGCTTCATCATTTTGTTCAATCATAATCACATTAAATCCTGCATTCATGGCAGCCATAGAAATTCCAGTGCCCATAGTCCCACCGCCAATTATACCAATTTTATTAATTTCAATCGGCTTGCCATCTTTTAGCTCTGGTATTTTTGTATTAGCTCTTTCTGCAAAAAAAGAATGAATTAATCCTTGTCTTTGTGGACTTTCAATACATTCTTCAAATAATTTTCTTTCATTTGAAATAGCATTAGGAAAATCTAATTTAAGACCCTCTTCTACAGATCTAATAATTGCATGAGGTGAAAATAAATTTTTATATTTTTTTGAAGCAGTATCTTTAAATTTTAAAATAAGTTCGCTTATCTCTTTTGTATCCCTAATTTTATTTTGCATTTGAGAAGTGGGTCTTGGTTTAAATCCATCTTTAAGTAACTTTTTGGCATATTCGATACCATTATCTATGGTATTATTATTTTCAGCAATCTCATCAATGATACCTGATGATAAAGCTTCTTCAGCTGAAACATGTTTACCTGTAAGCATCATATCTAAAGCCATTTCAACACCACATAATCTTGGAAGTCTTTGTGTTCCACCAGCACCAGGCAGAATTCCAAGCAATACTTCTGGCAATCCAACTTTGGTATTTGGGGCTGCAATTCTGTAATGTGCTGACATTGCAACTTCTAATCCGCCACCAAGCGGAGTACCATGTAATGATGCGACAACTATTTTGTTAAGACTTTCAATTTTATCACAAATCTTTCCTAAAATTGGAGCGTCTACTTTCTTTCCAAACTCTTTTATATCAGCACCAGCAAGGAAAGTTCTTTCAGGAGCAGTGATAACAATCGCTCTAATTTTTTCATTTAAGGATAGGTTTTCAATAGTCTCTAATAGTCCAATTCTAACTGCAGCACTTATTGCATTAACTGGCGGATTAGAAATTTCTATAAGCGCTATTTCTTCTATAATTTTATGTTTAACTACTGACATCTTTTCCTCTACATAAGTTTATTTTTTGCTTCAATATACTCGTTATTAATTCTCTTCACCAATTCTCCTGCTGGAATAATACTTTTCACAGCAGAAATACCTTGACCAGATCCCCAAATTTCTTTCCAGCTTTTTGGCTTTGAGGCGCCAGAACTAAAATTCATTTTACTTGAATCACTTACTTCTAAATTGTCAGGATCAAGGCCCTGAGCTTCAATAGAACCTTTTAAGTAATTTCCATGTACTCCAGTAAATAAGTTTGTATAAACTATATCATCTGCAGAGGACTCAGTGATCATTTCTTTATATCTTTGATCTGCGTTAGCCTCATCAGTTGCAATGAATGCAGAGCCAATATAAGCCAAATCAGCTCCCATTGCTTGGGCAGCAAGAACTGCTCCTCCATTAGCAATTGAGCCTGATAGTAAAAGAGGTCCAGAAAACCATTCGCGAATTTCTTGAATTAATGCAAAAGGTGAAAGTGTGCCAGCGTGGCCGCCTGCCCCCGCAGCAACAGCTACTAATCCATCAGCTCCTTTGTCGATTGCTTTTTTTGCAAAAAAGTTATTAATAATATCGTGCAAAACAATACCTTTAGCCTGATGTGCAACTTCATTAACTTCAGGCCTTGCTCCTAAAGAAGTTATCCAAACAGGTGCTTCCCATTTTGCACAAATATCAATATCCTTTTCTAACCTAACATTTGATTTATGAACTATGTGATTTACAGCATATGGAGCGGCCGGGCTGTCAGGGTTTTGTTGATTATACTTATCTAATTCTTCATTTATTCTTTTTAACCATATCTCAAGCATATTAGGCTCACCCTCACCTTCCCTGGCATTTAAACAAGGAAAAGAACCAATAATACCTGCTTTGCATTGAGCTATAACTAAATCTGGATTAGATATTATAAATAATGGAGATCCTATTACTGGTATTTTTAATTTATCTAAGGGTGAAATCAGTGACAAATCTGTCTCCTTTTTAATATAATTTCTCTTGGATAATTATTTAACACGCTAATAATGATCACTTCAATTATTTTAATTACATAATTATAATTTTTTATATAATATTATTATATTAATTTTAATTTGGAGGGATTAAATGTTTTTAAATGAAACTGATTTAGAAAAATTTGATGAAGATGGTTATTTATTCTTTCCTAAACTATTTAATTCTGATGAAGCGACATTATTAAAAGAAGAAGCTGACAAAGTATATTTAGAAGATAGAAAAGAAGTTTGGAAAGAAAGTACAGGAGTTGCAAGAACTGCTTTTGCTGCACACACTTATAACGAGGCTTTTAGAAGGTTAGCTGCGCATCCAAGATTGATTGATCCAGTATCTCAAATACTAGATGGTGATATTTATATGCATCAATTTAAATTAAATGCTAAGGCTGCGTTTGACGGAGCCGTTTGGCAATGGCATCAAGATTATGGAACTTGGAAAAGGGATGACGGAATGCCAGAGCCAAGAGCTATGAATATTGCAGTATTTCTTGATGATGTAACTGCAGCGAATGGACCATTACTTTTTATACCAGGAAGTCATAAAACAGGAGTGATCGATGCAGGTCATGATTTAGAGACAACAAGTTATCCACTATGGACATTAGACAATGAAAAAGTTTTAGAGTTGGCTAAAAGAGGTGGATGTGTAGCTCCTACAGGACCAGCTGGAAGTATGTTAATGTTCTCGTCTTTGCTTGTTCACGCAAGTCCACCAAATATTTCTCCATTTGGGCGAAGTATTGTCTACCTATCTTTGTGTCATGTAGATAATCATATCCAAAACTTTAATCGTGAAGAATGGATTGCTCATAGAGATTTTACACCTATTACAAAACTTGATGATAATTGCCTTAATGAGTTAGTAAATATTGGTGTCAGCGCAGCTGAATAGTTAATATTTTTTTCAAACGAGGGATATTTTTTTGATTTCAATTGAGTCAGTTTCAAATTTTAGAGATGTGTCTATTGGCTCTAAAATGAAAAACAATTTGTTATTTAGATGTTCTAAACTTAGTACATTAAATATAAAAGATATTAAAATTTTAGAAAATTTAAATCCTTATGCCATAATTGATTTCCGTGATCCTAAAGAAGTAAAAATGGCACCAGATAACCTGTCTCCTAAACTTTTAGAGAGATATATTAACCTTCCAATTTCGGCTAGCACTCTAAGTAGAATGGTTTCTCAAAAGCAAATTAATGGAGACAATATTAAATCTTATGAAGAAGTGATGGAAGAAAGTTATCGGATGTATATTAATAACCATAAAAAAGTTTGGGTAAAATTTTTTGAAATATTACTTCGATCAAATAAACGTCCAATTATTTTTCATTGCTCAGCTGGCAAAGATAGAACCGGTATAGCAAGTTTTATGATACAAAGTATTTTCAAAAATCCTATCGATAAAATTTTTGAAAATTATCTTATTTCAAATGATTTACTTACTATTAAAGCTGCAACGGCTGAACAAAAGACTAATTCTTCAAAACAGGACACTCAAGTTACAAAAAATATGTTGAGCACTTTAGGTAAGGTTCAGACATCTTATTTAAATGCAGCGATAGATGAAATAGAAAAAAAATACATCTCGTTAGAAAATTATTTTATTTCACAGCTAGGACTTAAACATAATGATATCCAGAAAATACAACAAATATTTGGGAATTAATTAAGATATGTTTTTACAAAATTTGATTTCACAAAGAATTGATAATAATAGACCCGTAAAAGTTGCCTTAATAGGAGCTGGAAAGTTTGGATCTATGTTTTTAAGTCAAGTACCAACTACCCCTGGTTTAGAAGTTATAATAATTGCAGATTTAATTCCAGATAATGCTAAAAAAGCTTGTAAAAATGTTGGTTGGAATGAAGACCTTATTTCTAACACAGAATTTGTTGACTCAGGAATTAAAGCAATAACAAATCCAGAAGTAGAGGTTGTTGTTGAAGCAACTGGACATCCTTCAGCTGGAATTTTACATGCTCGAGAAGCATTTCGTAATGGCAAACATATTGTAATGGTTAATGTTGAAGCAGATGTTTTGGCTGGTGCGTCCTTAGCCAAAGAAGCTAAATCGGCTGGTGTTGTTTATACTATGGCTTATGGAGACCAGCCAGCCCTTACAGCTGAAATTGTTGACTGGGCTAGGTCAAGTGGCTTTTATGTTACTGCTGCTGGTAAAGGTACTAAATATCTTCCTGAATATCATAAATCAACACCAGAAACAGTTTGGAATTATTATGGATTAACAGAAAAAGATGCAAATGAAGCTGGCATGAACCCCAAAATGTTTAATTCTTTTCTTGATGGAACAAAATCAAGCCTTGAAATGGCAGCTATTGCTAACGCATGCAAGCTAAAAGTACCCTCTAATGGATTACTTTTTCCTCCTTGTGGTATGGATGATCTAGCAGAGGTTCTTAAACCAAAAAACAATGGTGGTGTTTTAGAACATGATGGACAAGTTGAGGTAGTATCATCTCTTGATAGGGATGGTAAAGATGTATTTAAAGATTTAAGATGGGGAGTTTACGCCGTGCTTAAAGCACCAAATGATTATGCAGCCTCATGTTTTAAACAATATGGTATGAACACTGATAGCACTGGACAATTTTCTGCTATGTACAAACCATTTCATTTAATTGGTATGGAACTTAATATTTCAATCTTTAGTGTAGTTTTATTAAATCAATCCACTGGGCAAACACAAAATTTTTCAGCTGATGTAGTTGCCACATCAAAAAGATCACTAAAAAAAGGTGAAATCTTAGATGGAGAGGGTGGAGCTACTGTATGGGGCAAATTGATACCAGCAAGAGATTCTCTTTCAAATGAAACTCTACCAATAGGTCTTGCTCATGGGATAAAACTTAATAAAGATATAAAAGAAGATCAAATTATAACTTGGAAAGATGTAGATTATTCACCTGATGATCCTACTGTTTCATATAGAAGATCAATGGAAAACAACTTTAGATCTTTACTGGACTAGATGGTCCTTTATCTAATCTCCAAACAAAACCTGATGTTCCTTCTTTAGGAAAAAAGTTTTTAACTAGAGGATCATGTCCTGGGATCACCATATCATTACTGGTTGCCAGACTTTTAATTAAATTAAAGCCATTAAGCATGTCTTCCAAATCAACAACAATAGGAAATGGTTTGCCCATAAGAAAGTTTTCATAGAAATGTGTGGCATCTGATGCCAAACATAAATAACCATTTTCTGTTTTTACTCTTACAGACTGCAAGCCTTTAGAATGACCTCCTACTAAATGAACAGTTACTCCACTTTTGATTGATCCAATACCGTTATAAAAGACAACCCTGCCAGAGTATAAATTTTTAACCATCTGACATACATGTTCGCCTGTAAAAGGCATTTTAATAGTTTCATGACACATACAGGGACCAGTCGCGTATACCATCTCAGTTTCTTGAAGATGAAATTTTGCATTAGGAAAATCCTTTAATCCTCCTGCATGATCATAATGAAGATGAGTTATAATTACGTCAGTAACATCACTAGCTTCAACGTTAATAGCTTTCAAAGCCTCAGATGGAGCTCTTTGTATAGGCCTATCTCTTCTTTTAGCTTCATCGTAATCATATCCTGTGTCTACAACTATAATATCTTTATCTGATTTTAAGACCCAAATAAAATAATCAATAGTGTGAGCTTGGTTAGAATGATCGTCAAAAATGAAGCTGTCACTACGAGTTCTATCTGCTCTTTCAGCATATTTTAAAGCATAAACTTCCCATTTTTTTTCTATTGCTGTATCCAAGAGATTTCCTTATTTAATTTTCACTGACTTCTTCTAATCTATCAGTTGCAGGAGCGGGTTTAGGACTGATATTAGATATTAATTTGTAAGTTTCATTATCTAATGAAATTTTAACTGAATCTAAGGAAGGTTTTAATTGTTTTAGATTTCTGGCGCTTATTATTGGGGCAGTTACTGCATCATTCTTTAAAACCCAAGCAACTGCCAAAGAAATAGGATCATAATTTAAATCATTAGCTAAATTTTTTAAAGAATGTGCTGCTTTGTACATCCAATCTTGTCCATATCTAATTTTATATTTTTCATTTTCATGCAGTCTTCCTGATGTATTTTTACAAGATGTAATTGATGCATCATATTTGCCTGTAAGAAGCCCCCCTCCTAGAGGACTATAACTTATTACACCAATATCTTCTGATGTTGCCATAGGAAGAATTTCTACTTCGGCTTGTCTTTTAACAATATTATACATCGGTTGCAGAATATCTACTGATGGAAAGTTATATTTTTGAGCAATCAAATTTGCTTTCAAAACTTGCCAAGCAGCAAAATTAGAAACACCTAGTTGATAAAATTTTTTTTCTTCTTTTAATTTTTTAAGTGTTTCAAATGTTTCTTCTAATGGTACATTATCATCCCAATGATGTAAGAAAAAAATATCTACGTAGTCCTGATTTAGTCTTTTAAGGCTCTGCTCTAATTGTGATCTAATATTTTCTCCACTTGAACCTCCAACTGAACCTGCTTTTGTAATTAGAATAATTTTTTCACGTTCTTCTCTAATTAAATTTCCAAGAATTTTTTCAGATTTGCCTCCAGTATAAACAAATGCAGTATCAAAAAAATTAACACCATTTTCACGACATGCCTCGTACATTTCCTGACTGTCACGTTCATCTGCTCCGTCTCCAAACTGCATTGTTCCAAAACACAATGATGAGTTTTCTATTTTATTCGGGCCATATTGTCTGATCATTTTCATTTAAAAAAAATCCTCTAAATATTTTTATTTAAAATTATCCATCCAAGCAATTCCTTCATCAGTCGTGGTTCTTGGCTTATATTCTGCTCCAATCAGCCCTTTGTAACCTATTTTATAAATTTCTGGAATAATGTAAGAAAAATCTAATTCACCCTTATCTGGCTCACATCTACCCTTTACTGAAGCTATCTGAACGTGTCCAATGTAAGGTAAATTATCAGCAAATCTGTTCATAACGTTACCTTGATTGATTTGAATATGATAAAAATCAAACATTATTTTTATGATGTTTGAACCTACAAGCTCACAAATCTCTTTTGCCTGCTCTACTCTCGTCAAAAAATATCCTGGATTATCATTTAAGTTTAAAGGTTCAATGACTAAGCTTATATCACTATCTTTGACTAGTTCTTTTGCAAATTTTAAATTATCTATAAAAGTCACAAGAGACTTTGTTGATAAATCCGACACACCAGCCATTGCGTGAATATTTTTTGACTTGATTACTTTTGCATACTCAAATGCTTGTGTTAATGCGTCTCTTGCCTCAGATACTCTTGAAGGCACGGCTAACAAACCATTATCGCCTTTTTCAACATCTCCTTTAATTGTATTAATACCCATAACAGGCAAATCCACTTCATCAAGAGCTTTTTTTATTTCTTTGCAATCATATTCATAAGGAAATTGAAACTCAACTGCATCAAAACCCTTTTCTTTAGCTTTATATATAGCATCAATTTGAGACATTTCTGTCCACAAAAGACCTAAATTAGCCGAAAATTTATACATTGTTCTAATCCCATTCTATATTAAATTTAGACACGATTTTATCTATTTGAGATGTTTTTAATTCTATTGCATCTGACCCTTTTAATATAAGAGCTAGTTTAGCAGTAGCCTCTAACTCTTCAACAGCATTTACTGCAGATTCCAAATCTTTACCAGAAACAACAGGACCATGATTAGCAAGAAGAACAGCAGATCTTTTTCCAGCAAGACCTTTGATTGCATCACCCATAGCTGGATCTCCTGGCACAAAAAAAGGAAGTAATTTTACTTTGCCTAATAACATAACGGAGTAAGGAGTATATGAAGGCAACACATTATCTTCATTTATTCCAGGCAACATTGATAATGCGACTGAATAGGTTGAATGAAGATGTACAATTGCTCCAGATTTTATTCCTCTTGTTTCATAAAAAGCCTGATGAAGTGGTAATTCTTTTGTAGGAGTTGTAGATCCAATAATTTTACCAGATTTCGTAACCTTGACTATTTGATTTGGATCGAGTCTACCAAAAGAAGAACCAGACGGGGTTACTAGTATATTGTTATCATCTAGACGTGCTGAAATATTTCCGGTTGAACCATGTGTTAAGCCTCTATCAAAAATAGAAGTAGCTAAAACACATATTTGCTCTCTTAATTTATTTTCATTCATTTTTAGTACTCAATACGTATATCTTTAATTTAGTATCCAAATATTTGATAAAACCCACCGATAGGTGCACCTATAGCAATATGACTTCCAATTGCTAAAGAACAAGCCATAAGTGGCGATGGAGTTTTTATCCCCACAAAACCTTTACCTAAAGCTGGCATAAAAAAAAACCAAGGAACAATTACACTTATCAAACCAAAAATAATACCATTAATAAGTGATGCGCTACATATTCTATACTCTAATAAAATGTAAAAAAATATTGAATATAAGATTGCAACGGAATAATGTACTATCCAGCCAATCATTAATTCATTTTTAATTGGATCTTCTTCATCGATAGTAGGATTATAAATTTTTCCTTTAGACATTACCAATAAAAACCATCTTCCAACCACACCCCAGTCAGAAGGATTTATATCACATAATAATTTAAGTAGCCTCTGCCACATATCCATTGCAACGCAAGATACAATCCCAATAATGACTATGTGAAATATTTCCATCAAACTTCCTCTATTTTTAAAATTTTTCTAGTATTGGATAGTTGAACGATATAAAACACTATAAGTGTTTATATGAAATATATCTATTGTTAATATATTCTTATAATTCAACCAAATCAAATACAGGGGGTGTTTATGGCTAATTTTAATGGAGAAACTGCAATTATTACTGGTGGAGCTCAAGGGATTGGACTAGCAACAGCAAAAAGATTTATCAATGATGGCTGTGAAGTTATGATTTGGGATATTGATAAAAAGTTAGGTATGGACGCTGCAAAAGAACTTAATTGCCATTTTTTAGAAGTTGATCAAACTGATAATAAAGTTGTAGAACAAGCAACTGCTGAAACTATTAACCAGCTAAAAAAAATTGACATATTAGTTT
>CACHVW010000052.1 GCA_902583415.1 uncultured SAR116 cluster alpha proteobacterium
TTCCTAAAGCTCCAAGAGCTAATTGGCTACCATAAGTTAATCCTGGAATGATTATATAATTAGTAATTAAAATAAAACTGTTTAAAAATTCCATTAAAATTACCCTCCTAGGAAAGCTTGTCTTACTTCTTTATTTGAAAGAAGTGCTTTCCCAGTGTCAGTGTAGAGGTTTTTACCTTGATTTAACACAAAGCCTATGTCAGATATTTCTAAAGCTTGTTTTGCATTTTGTTCCACCATAAGAACAGCTGTACCTTGTTTTGCTATTTCTATAATTTTTTGAAATAAGTTCTCCATCACTATAGGAGATACTCCAGCAGATGGTTCATCAAGCATCAAGACTTTTGGTTTTGTCATTAGGGCTCTACCAACTGCAACTTGCTGTCGTTGTCCTCCAGATAATTCACCAGCTTGTTGATTTCTTTTTTCTTTCAAAACAGGGAAAAGGTCATAAACATAATCCAAAATATCTGAAAAATCTTCGTGTTGAATAAATGCTCCCATTTCTAAGTTTTCTTGGACTGATAGTGTTGGGAATATGTTATTAGTCTGGGGAACATAACCCATTCCCTTTAGAACTCTTTCTTGAGGAAGAAGGTTAGTAATATCTTCATTATCTAGAAATATTTTACCCAACCTTATTTTGAGTAATCCAAATATTGACTTCATAGCAGTTGATTTGCCTGCACCATTAGGGCCAACTATAGAGGCTATCTCACCTCTCTTAACACCAACTGTACATTCTGATAAGATATCTACGGTGTCATAGCCACATGTAATGTTTTTTACTGGTGGCTTAATAAGATTCATCATTGGGCCAGGTGATAAAATTTTTATGGACGGGGAAAGATTTATTTTAAAAGCAAAAGATTTTAAAATGTTAACTGGTTTAGATGAAGGGCTTACTATAAAATCCACACAAGGTGTAACAATAATTTTAACAATCATATTAGTAATTCTTCTTTTTTGGTTTTTAAATAAAACAAAAACAGGCAAGTCAATGAGAGCTTACTCAGACAATCAAGAACTTGCACTTTTATCAGGTATTAATCCTGAAAGAATAGTTTTAATTACGTGGATAATTACTGGCACATTAGCCTCTGTTGCTGGAACATTGTATGGCCTAGATAAAAGTTACAAACCATTTACTTATTTACATCTAGTGTTACCAATATTTGCAGCAGCTATAGTTGGTGGCGTTGGTAATCCTTTAGGAGCAATTATAGGGGGATTTGTAATTTCTTTTTCTGAACTACTCATTACATTTGCATATAAAAAATTCTTCTTTTACATTCTTCCAGATAATTTTTTGCCCGATGGATTATTACAAATTCTTTCTACTGATTACAAAATTGCAGTCTCATTTATTATACTTGTATTGGTTTTGTTAATTAAGCCAACTGGTATATATAAAGGTAAAATTATAGAATAAAAAAGAAATAATAGGAAAGTCAGATGCAAGACAAACAACATATTATTTTACTTTTTTTAAGTATGTTTATTTTAATTACATTTGTAGGATTTTTTCAAAGCTGGAATCTCGCTCTTACTATTTTTAATTTATGTATAATTTCTTCCATAATGTCATTAGGAATTAATATTCAGTGGGGAAACGCAGGAATAGTTAATTTTGGTGTAATGGGTTTTGCAGCTTTGGGAGGACTAGCAAATATTATAGTGTCAATGCCGCCAACTGCTAAAGCATGGGATGCAGGTGCTATTTTTATTCTTTTTGGAATAATTTTATTCATACTATCAATTATTTTTTCAATTTTAGTTTGGTTGAAATCTGGACTAAGCAAAAAAAAGAAATACATAATAAATTTCTTGTTAATAATACTTGGTTATTTTTTGATGAGATATATTATTGATTCTCCAATAAAAGCAATAGAGGCAATAGAGCCGGCAAAAACTGGATACTTAGGAGGACTTGATTTACCCGTAATTATATCGTGGCCAATAGGTGGTTTGTTAGCTGCTTTGATAGCATACTTCATTGGTAAAATTTCATTGGGTCTAAGATCTGATTACCTTGCAATTGCTACCTTAGGCATTTCTGAGATTATTATATATATACTTAAAAATGAAGATTGGCTCTCAAGAGGAGTCAAGAATGTTAATGGACTGCCGAGACCAGTTCCTTATGAGATTG
Organism: uncultured SAR116 cluster alpha proteobacterium; assembly: GCA_902583415.1. Lineage (GTDB taxonomy): Bacteria > Pseudomonadota > Alphaproteobacteria > Puniceispirillales > Marisalimonadaceae > Marisalimonas. The sequence goes on from CACHVW010000052.1 coordinate 2,153, forward strand.
ACCTCCAATCTGAACCATTGGTTTTAGAGTTAACAAAGTTTTTCAACATCCCTGTTTCTGAAATTTCTTCAATTATAGTAAAGCTCTCATATTCTTGTATCTTTCTTGTAATTTTAATTGGAATTTTGCTCTTGTTAGAAATTGCCCAAAAATCTCCTTGGGGCAGAATGATGAGAGCAATTAGAGACAATGAAGTTTCTGCTAATGCAATGGGAAAAGATATAAAAACAAGACATTTACAAGTTTTTGTAATTGGGTCTGCAATTATTGGAATAGCAGGTGCAATGTTAACTACTCTAGATGGACAGTTCACACCTGTGACTTATCAACCTTTAAGATTTACTTTTTTAATATGGATAATGGTAATTATAGGAGGTTCTGGAAATAATTTTGGATCCATTATTGGTGGTTTTTTAATTTGGTTTTTTTGGGTGCAATCTGAACCACTAGGTTTATGGTTTATATCTCAAATTACTACACATATATCTGATACAAACATAATTAAAAGTCACTTATTAGAAAATGCTGCTCATATAAGGTTAATGTTCATGGGCTTGATTTTATTGATTACATTAAGGTTTGCTCCTAAAGGCCTAATACCTGAGGTGAAACGTTAATTATGTCCAAAATTAAAAGTTTTCCTAATTTGATTGAAGAAGTTAATTTTAACTACATTAAATTAATATTAATTTTTTTATTACTGAAAACATCACCTTGCTTTGCTACAAATAATTTAATTGTAAATATTAATGATATCAAAATAATACTTAAAGGTAATTTTGTTCAAGGTGGTCTGGTAAAAGGTGAGATCAATAAGGATATAGATGTAAAATTTAGAGGAAAAATTTTAAGAAAAACGTCCGATGGAAGTTTTGTGATAGGTTTTGGAAGAGATCATCCTAAACAAGCTAATTTATACTTTTTTGTAAATCAAAATTGGGTTTTAAAAAAATTAGATATAAAGCAAAGAAAATATAAAACCCAAGTTATTAATGGCCTTGAAAAAAAAATGGTGACCCCTCCCAAGTCTTTTTGGGACAGAATTAAAAAAGAAAATAGAGTAATTAAAGAAGTTAGAAGTTTAGATAGTAATGTAGATTTTATATTTCAAAAGTTTGATTGGCCTACTAAAGGTATAATTTCAGGAGTTTTTGGAAGTCAAAGAATACTTAATGGAAAACCGAAACGTCCACATTATGGTGTTGACATAGCTGCACCAGAGGGAACTGATATACTTGCTCCCACAAAAGCTATAGTCAGAATGGCAGAAAAAGACCTATATTATACAGGCGGAACTGTCATGTTGGATCATGGACATGGGGTAACTTCAGTATATTCTCATTTGTCTTCTATAAATGTAAAAGTTGACGACAAAATAAATAAAGGTCAAAAAATTGGTGAAGTTGGATCAACTGGAAGATCGACAGGGCCTCACTTAGATTGGAGAATCAATTGGTTTTCTGAACGCTTAGATCCAGCACTATTTATTAAAAAATAAATAAATAAAAATTGTATAGTAGAATTTGATTTACGTCATCTTAAAACTTGACAGATTACAGTATCAAGCTATATTCCCAAGACAATTCATATGTGATTATTCTAATAGTTTTTCAAATAATCATAATTTTAACTAATTATCGGATTAAAAAAATGTATGCAGTAGTTAAAACCGGTGGAAAACAATATCGTGTACAAAAAGAAGACGTAGTTTTAGTTGAAAAACTTAACGCTAGCGATGGTGATCAGCTAGTGCTTAGTGATGTATTAATGGTAGGTGATGGCAAAAAGGTAACACTGGGGACTCCACTTGTTAATGATGCTGCAGTAATGGCACAAGTTATAAGACAAACTCGTGGCCCAAAAATTACAATGATATATAAGCGAAGAAGAAAGAATAGTAGAAGAAAACAAGGTCATAAACAAGATCTAACGCTACTTAAAATAATTAATATAGCTGAAACTGGTGCATCCAAGTTATCTCCCAAAAAAGCCACCGCTAAAACAACAGAAAAAAAGACTAAAGTTGGGACTAAACCAAAAAACAAACCTCAGTCAAAAGTAGTTGAAGAAAAAGTTAAAAAAGAAGTTAAAGCCAAGTCAACTGCAAGCAAGAAAACTGAAACAATAACAAAATCAACTACTACTAAACTAGAAAAAAAAGCTATTACCAAAAAAACAATTTCTAAAAAATAGTAAAGGATTAACAAATGGCACATAAAAAAGCAGGCGGCAGTTCTAGAAATGGTAGAGACTCAGCTGGAAGGAGATTAGGTGTTAAAAAGTTTGGGAGCGAATCAGTAGTTGCTGGCAATATTATAATTAGACAACGTGGTACAAAGTATCACCCAGGATTAAATGTTGGAATGGGAAAAGATCATACAATTTTTTCACTTGTAGATGGTCGTGTTAAGTTTAAAGAACGTAAGGGGAAAAAAATGTTTGTTTCTGTAGAACCAATCAAACAAGCAGCTGAATAGTCAAATCCTTAACAATTGAACTTTGGAATAGCTTTGCTAGCTATTCCTTTTTTATTTAAAATCTTTTCATCTAGAATACTATATATTAGGGTTTTATTATGAAGTTTTTAGATCAAGCTAAAATCTATATAGCTAGTGGGCATGGTGGACCTGGATCTATTTCTTTTAGAAGAGAAGCACATGTTCCTTTTGGTGGGCCAGATGGTGGCAATGGTGGCCGAGGGGGCGATGTAATTGCTTTGTGTTCTAATGATCTTAATACGCTAATAGATTTTCGTTATCAACAACATTTCAAAGCCAGACCTGGAGAGGGTGGCAAAGGACGAGATAGAAGTGGAATAAGTGGCAAAGATATTATTCTTAGGCTTCCAATTGGAACACAGATATTAGATGAAACAAATAATTTTATATTAGCTGATATGACAGAGGTTGGGCAAAAAATTGTTTTAGCTAAGGGAGGGGAAGGGGGTAAAGGTAATGCTTTTTTTAAAACTTCTGTAAATCAAGCACCAAGAAAAGCACAACCTGGAGGTCCATTAGAAGAAAAATGGATTTGGCTTCGACTAAAATTGATAGCAGATATAGGCTTAATTGGACTACCAAATGCAGGTAAAAGCACTTTACTTTCTAGAATTACAGCAGCCAAACCTAAAATAGCCGACTACCCCTTTACAACACTTCATCCAAATCTTGGAGTAGTAAACCAGGATAATATGGAATTTATAATAGCGGATATTCCTGGATTAATAGAGGGTGCTCATGAAGGGTCTGGCTTAGGTCATAGATTTTTGGGTCATGTTGAACGTTGCAAAGGATTATTGCATCTAATAGATGTTACTTCTAAAGATATTAAAAAAAATTACCTTACTATAATTCGTGAAATTAAAGCATATGATAGTAATTTATCGAAGAAAAAACAGATCTTAGTTTTAACTAAATGTGACGCTGTTGAAGATAAAAAAGTTAAGTCTGCGAAAGAAATTTTAAAAAAAATTAATATAGATAATGTTATTAATATTTCTTCAGTTTCGGGAGAAAATATTACTTACCTGATTAGAGAGTTACAGAAGTTTATAATAGAGATGAAAAATAAAGAAAATAGTAAAGATCAAAGAAAAAAAATTATATCTTGGTCTCCATAAAGAATGACAAAAATGAAAAAAGAAAATTTAATAAAAGACTCAAAAAGAATTGTAATAAAAATAGGCTCCTCACTTTTGATAGACAAAAATGAGGGTAGTCTTAAAAGTAAGTGGTTAAAGTCTCTAGCTCAAGAAATAAGTCAACTTATTAAACAAAAAAAAGAAATTATAATCGTTTCCTCAGGATCTATCGCACTTGGTCAAAAACAATTGAAACTAAGACGTAATTTATCTTTAGACGAAAAACAAGCCGCTGCCGCAACAGGTCAAATAAGCCTAGCTCATGCTTGGAAAGAGATTATGGGAAAATTTGGTCTCAATATAGCACAAATTCTACTTGCACCTGATGATACTGAGACAAGAAGAAAACATCTAAATGCAAGAGCAACGTTATTAAAACTTATTGAATTACAAGTAATTCCTGTAATTAATGAAAACGATACAGTCTCTACTGAAGAGATTAGATTTGGAGACAATGACAGGCTAGCAGCAAGAGTTGCACAAATGTGTAGCGCAGATTTACTTATATTACTGTCTGATATAAATGGTCTTTATTCTTCTGATCCCAATAAGAATAAGAGTACAGTCTTTATTGAAAAAATTCCTGAAATTACAGATGAAATTGAAAGAATGGCAGGCCCACCAATCACAGGCATGTCATCTGGAGGTATGGCTACCAAAATTGCTGCTGCTAAAATAGCCACCAAAGCAGGTTGTCATATGATCATTTGCAATGGACATTTTAATAGTCCTTTATCAAAGTTAGAAATTGATGGAACGCAATTTAGTTGGTTTAGTGCGATTGAAAAACCGTTAAACTCAAGAAAACAATGGATTTCTGGTGCATTGCAAGTTAAAGGGAAAATAACTATAGATAAGGGTGCTGCTGAGGCTATGAAAAAAGGTTTTTCTATGCTGTCTGCTGGTATAGTTAGTACAGAAGGCAACTATGAAAAAGGTGATTTGATACAAATAGTAGATGAACAACAAAACTTTGTAGGAAAAGGCTTAATACACTTTAATAATTCTGAAGTAGATTTAATTAAAGGATCAAAAAGTAATGATATTGAATCTATCTTAGGCTACAGAGGTAAGGACGAAGTAGTCCACAGGGATGATCTAGTACTAGAAATAAAATAAGAGTAAAAAAAAATGAGTGATAGCAGTATTTTTGAATATATTAAAAATATAAACAAAAAATCAATAGAAGCTTTTGATGCCATCTCTAGAAGCAGTTCAAAAGATAGAAATTTAGCAATATTAAATACATCTAAAATTATAAAAAAAGAACAAGAAGAGATCCTTAAAGCAAATAAAATTGATATTGAAAATGCAAAAAAAAAGAAACTTAATAATGCTTTTATTGATAGGCTTTTGCTAGACAATAAAAGAATTAATAATATTGTTGAGGGTTTAAAGCAAATTTCAGAAATGAGTGACCCAATTGGTGTTGAGTTATCAAAATGGACACAACCAAATGGTTTAAATATTTCAAGGATTTCAGTTCCATTGGGCATAATTGGCATTATTTACGAATCAAGACCTAATGTAACCATTGATGCTGGTAGCCTATGTATTAAATCTGGTAATACAGCAATACTTAGAGGTGGATCTGACTCGATTAATTCTTCGAAAATATTAGCTAAATGCATGCAACAAGGCCTAGAAAGTGCCAATTTGCCTGTTAACACTGTACAATTGGTTGAAAATACCGATAGAGATGCTGTTTCAGCTATGCTTACATCAACTGGAGAAATTGACATAATCATACCTCGTGGAGGGAAATCTCTTGTTAAAAAAATTCAAGATGAAGCAAGAGTTCCTGTCTTCGCTCACTTGGAGGGAATATGCCATATATATGTAGACAAAGATGCAGATATAAACAAAGCAATAAAAATCATTGTAAACTCAAAAATGAGAAGAACAGGGATATGTGGTGCCTTAGAAACTTTACTTATAGATAGAGATATCTCTAAAAAAGCAGTTCCAATCATAGTAAAAAAGTTAATTGAAACAGGATGTCATATTAGAGGAGATATTGAGACAAAAGAAATTGTAAATGAAATCGAATTAGCATCTGAAAAAGACTGGTATACTGAATATCTTGACGCTATTTTATCCTTAAAATTAGTAGATGGTGTATCAGGGGCCATAGACCACATTAGCAAGTATTCATCAAACCATACGGAATCTATCATAACTGAAAATACCAAAGTAGCTGAGACTTTTCTAACTAATGTTGATAGCGCAATTGTTATGCATAACACTTCAACTCAATTTGCAGATGGAGGAGAGTTTGGAATGGGTGCAGAAATAGGAATATCTACAGGAAGAATACATGCTAGAGGTCCAGTAGGAGCTGCTCAATTAACTAGTTTTAAATACATAGTTAGAGGAAATGACCAGATACGTGAATAAAGATCTGAAAGTTAATTTTAAAAATAGTATTCCAATATGTTATTCTTACTCTAGAAAGAGAAAAATCGGTATTTTAGGCGGCTCATTTAATCCAGCACATGCTGGACATATTCACATTACTAATACTGCACTTATAAATCTTGGACTAGATGAGATTTGGTGGCTAGTCGCCCCTCAAAATAGATTAAAATCTAGTTTAAATATGGAGCATTTTGACAAAAGACTTAGTTATGCTAGGCTAATCACAAAAAATATTTCTTATATAAAAGTCTTAGACATTGAAAAAAAAAATAAACTTTATGCCACATACAAAACAGTCAATTTTTTAAATCAAAGAACGCGAAAGGTAAAATTTATTTGGCTAATGGGAAGTGATATTTTAGACAATTTTAATAAATGGCTTTATCCTAATATAATAGCTCAGAGTATTCATATTGCAGTTATTTCTAGACCAGGTTACATAAATTCTTTTTTAAACACCTCAAAAGTTCCATATCTTGGGAAAAAACTTAAATCACATAAAAGTAGAATTATATTTTATAAAAAAAAACCCATCTGGGTTTTTTTAAAGAATAAATTATTATCTATCTCATCATCGGAGATAAGAAAAACCAAAACTTACACTTAATGGGATTATATAATGCAAAAAACAAAAAGTTTATCTTCTAAAGAATTATTAAAATTTACATTAAAATCGTTGGAAAATGACAAAGGAATAGACATTGTAAGTATTGATCTCATAGGAAGAAGTAGCATTGCAGATTATATGATAGTGGCAAGTGGAAATACTGTCAGACAGGTGACTGCTATGGCTAATAACCTAATAAAAAAATATAAAGAATTAGGCCTTCGTCTATCTTCCCCAGAGGGTATGTCAAATGGAGATTGGGTCTTAATTGATGCTAATGACATTTTAATTCATATTTTTCGACCAGAAGTAAGAGAATTTTATAGCTTGGAAAAAATGTGGGAAAAAAAACAAGATAATATATCAAATGACGCCGTAAAAAAATAAAATGAAATATAGAATTTCAACAATTGGTAAAATTAAAAGTAATGATGAAGACATAATAACTAGAAAGTATCTTCAGAGAATTAAAAATATTGAATTAAAACAATATGAAGTTAAAACAAAAAATAAAGAAAGAAAATTAGATGAAGAAGCTGATAAGCTAATTAATTCAACACCTAAAAATGGTAAATTGATCTTGCTAGATGAAGAAGGTGAGAATATATCTAGCTTAGATCTAGCAAAATTAATACTAAATTGGAGTAATAATAACATAACAATTGTAAATTTTGCGATTGGTGGTGCATTTGGAAATGGTATGAAAATTAAAAAAACAGCAGATAAAATTATTGCTTTTGGCAAACTTACTTGGCCACATCAAATGGTTAAAATGATGATTGCTGAACAAATTTATAGAATAGAAACTATTATTCAAGGTCATCCTTACCACAAATAAAAATTTCTTAATGGATTTAATTTATGGAAAACAAAAAAAAAAAATCAATCGTTTTATGTATAATGGATGGCTGGGGAATTAATGAAAAAACTGAAAATAATGCTGTAGCATTGGCAAAAACTCCAAATGTAAATTTTTTAACTAAAACATTTCCATATTCAACCCTAGATGCTTCTGGTGAAGATGTTGGCTTGCCCATAGGTCAAGTAGGAAACTCTGAGGTTGGCCATATGAATCTTGGTTCTGGAAGAGTCGTACTACAAACCCTACCAAAGATAAACAAAGCTTTTGACAATAATAAAATTGAAAAAAATAATAATTTTCAGAAATTTTTGTCAAATCATAATAAAAATAAGACTGTACATCTGCTCGGTTTATGTAGTGATGGTGGAGTACATTCTCATTCAAATCATATTATTGAAATGTCAAAACTTTTAGAAAAAAATAATTGTAAAACTTCAATACACATTTTTTCAGATGGGCGAGATTGTTCTCCAAAACAATTAGGCCAGCATATAAAAAAATTTGAAATGTCCCTCCCAAAAAATATAAAGATAGTTTCACTTGTAGGTAGATACTACTCAATGGATAGGGATAATAGATGGGAGAGAATAAAAAAGGCTTTTGATCTTATTGTATATGGAAAATATGACAGAAAGTTCTCTAATACATCAGAAGGATTAGAAGAAGCGTATAAAAATGATGAAACTGACGAATTTATTTCACCAACTCTGATTGGAAATTATAAAGGTTTTGAAGATGGTGATAGCTTAATCATGGTAAACTTTCGAGCAGACCGAGTTAGAGAATTATTAACAGCATTACTAGATCCTACATTTAGAGAATTTGAAAAAGACATTAATACACCAATTTTATCAAACAATCTTGGAATGACAGAATATTCAGCAGAATTATCAAAATTTATAAATTCTATTTTTGTAAAAGAAAATATTAAGAACACACTTGGGGAGGTCATTTCGAAAGCTAATTTAAAACAATTGAGACTAGCTGAAACAGAAAAATATCCTCATGTTACTTTCTTTTTTAATGGAGGAAAAGAAACAGTTTACCCTG
>CACHVW010000053.1 GCA_902583415.1 uncultured SAR116 cluster alpha proteobacterium
TTTGTTAATAAAAACTGATGATATGTCAACAATTGATTTCTTTGAAGTCAGTGGTAAAAAACCGTTAAATGCTTTCAAGCTAAATGTTAATCAAAGTAGTAAAAAAAATACTCTAAATAAAGACATAAAATTACAACCTTTTAAGAAGATACCACCTTATAAAAACCCAAAAATATTAAAAATTCATATGCAAGGCGGTGCAATGGGAAATCTTGCTAAAGCTTATTTTGAAGGTATAGAAAAAAATTTTCGTTCATTAGCAATGGAAGATAAAAAATTCTGGGCATTTAATAAAGAGGTAGGTAAGTATCAACATTCACTCGCAAGTGTAAAAAAGGCGAGATGATAATTTTAGATGTTTGGAATGATTCAAGATGGCCACATAGTATGCATCTGCATGGTAATCATTTCTATGTTGAATCAAAAGAATTTTCCGACAATAATAAACTAATTATCAGAGATACATATCTAATGCAACCAGGTGAAAAATCAAAATTTATATATTTAGCAGATAATCCTGGTAAATGGCTTTTTCATTGTCACATGTTGGAACATGCAGCTTCGGGTATGATAGGTTACATAGAGGTAGTATAATTAAAAATTAAGTATGAATCAAAATTGTTTCCATTAAACCTTTTCCTCTGATCTGAATAGTTTTACGCTCTATCTTACTGTCTTTATAGTTTACTAAATCGAAAGTATTTTTAGACATATGAATACAATCAGGTAATCCATAACTCTCTAATCTTGCAGCAGTATTAATAGTATCACCCCATACATCAAAAGCAAATTTTGACTTTCCTATAACTCCGGATATAGCTGGGCCTGAATTTATTCCTATTCTAAGTTTTATAGAATTTCCATTATGATCTTTGTATTGAGCAGATATTTTTATCATTTCCTTTGCAAGATTAAATAAAGTTAAAGCGTGATCTTCTCTTTGGACTGGCATGCCTGAAACAACCATATATGAATCACCAATTGTTTTTATTTTTTCTACACCATATGTTTCAGTTAAATCATCAAACTGAGAAAACATTTCATTTAAAAAACCAACAATTTTCTCTGATGAGATTTTTTCAGACATTGCTGTAAAACTAACTATATCTGCAAATAAAACAGATATTTCAGGATTATCCATAGATATAGTTTTGACATTATTTTTGAGTTTTTCTGCAATAGATCTAGGCATAATATTATGGAGAAGTTTTTCAGATTTGTTACGCTCTTGTTCTAGAAAGATAGAATACATACCCATAGGTAATCCTAAGACAAGTAAACTGCCTACTATATTGCTTACACCTATTATCGAATCTGTTAAATCATTAATCTTATAAAGAGGTTCCATTTCAGAAAAAGAAATAAACATGTATGAATAGATTGAAATAAAGACCAAAGCTAAAAAAACTTTAAGCCTAATATCTAAAGGCACAGCTATAATTAATATTGCTAAGTTAATATACCAAAGGTGAAAAAATGAATTCCAACCAATCATAAAAATAAATGCAGTAGCTGAACCTACACCAGCAACGCAAGACAATATAACTCCAAACTTTGCAAAACCCAAAGTATGTAAAATAAAACCAATCGTTATAAATGACGCGAAAAATAATTCAGACAAAACTAAAGGTTCCCAATTTTGAACAGTCAAATAAAATAAAAGATCTCGTCCTAAAAGTCCTATTCCACCAGCTATAAAACCTAACTGCATTGCTAGAAAAGCGGGTTTCCATTTTTCTGGATATCTTAAAGGTGGAACACTTAATATATTAACAAAAAAATTAATCATTATATAAAATCCATTTACCAAAACCATAAACCTTTCTCTTAGGGAAAGGCAAAGAAAAAACTTTGATAATCGTTAACAAGAAATTATACAGATATTCTAAACTATAACTTTTTATTTAAATTATCCCCTTGGCTTTGCAGAAAGAGAACATCCTCCATCAACTACCAAAAGGTGTCCTGTAATATATCTTGCCCAATTTGAACTTAAGTAAACAACTGCTTTCCCAATGTCCCAACCATTCCCTTCTATTTGAATAAGTGAGGCATCTTGTCTTTGGAACCTGTGGTGTTTTGTCATTCCTGTAGAATAAACCATTGGCGTATAGACTGGACCAGGAAGAATACAATTGACTCTTATACCGTTTGCTCCATGATCTACTGCCATTGCTTGGCTAAGTGATATAACAGCTCCCTTTGAAGCTGAATAGGTAGTTAAACCTTTTGGTCGAGTTGCTGAAATAGAGGATATATTTACAATAGAGCCTGCATTTCCCGACTTTATCATTTCTGGAATAGCATATTTCGACATTAGAAACATTGGTTTAAGATTAATATCCATAACTTGGTTCCAATTTTCTTCTGTTTCGTCAACCACTGATAACTTACTAGCAACCCCAATATTATTGTCTAAAATATCTAATCTACCCCATCTACTAATTGTAAAATCCACTACCTTTTTACATTGATCAGATTTTGTTAAATCTCCACCTATACTGATTGCTTCTCCACCTCTGTCCTGAATCATTTTGACTGTGTTTTTGGCAAGTATTTCTTCTTTATCAGCGACTATTACTTTAACACCAGCGTCTGCTAATAGGATAGAAGCAGCCCTCCCATTTCCAATTTCTTGACCGACTGCCCCACCTCCAGCAACAATGGCAACCTTATCTTTTAGACCAAAGTCTAGAGAACCATTTATCATATCTACTCCAAAAAAATTTTATGTTTAAGTATAAAAAAAATAACGAACTATAGAAAGATTAATTTGGTCAAAATAATATTATACTATCACTCATATCTTAATGAACTCTAAAATTAGATTGTAATCTTTTAACAAAATTTGGATTTTATTTTTATCTTCAAATTTAAATAAATTATGAAAATTAATTTGGTTAATTTTTCTTAAGAATAAGAAAGAACTTATTTTAAATGTTAAAGATCCAAACATTTCTTTTCTTAGATTTATTTCTTCACCAAAATTCTTATAACGATCTTTAAAAGATTTTTTATCATATAAACTAATTTTTATATCATCAGTCTTTACTGTGATTAAATTTTCTTGTTTATCAATTTTTATTCTATTACTAATTTTATCTATGTTTTCTAAAACCAATAATGGGTTGCTATCTATTATTGTTATTTCAGTTATTCCTAATACATTATTTTTATGTGATTTATACTGTGGTATCCATACTAGATTAGGTGTTAAGTGATTACAAAAGTATATTCTTCCAGCTTTGAAAATATTATCTTTTATTGAAACTGTTTCAAATTTCGCCTCTCTTTCAATTCCATTTATCTCTACTGGGCGACTAAAATAACGAGGAGGAAAGTTGGATAACTTCATGTTTATGAGATGTTGATAAGTTTTTTTTATGTTATCACTTTTGAAAACTAAACCATTAATTCCTATTTCAGCTTTTTTTAATTCTGGCCGCTTAATTGGTTTGCCTTTGGGTGTCCCAATTAATTCTAAATAGTCATTTTTAAAAACCATTGAATGATTAATTGAGCCAAGAGTATGATATCCTCTAGGAGTTAATGTGAATCCTAATTCAGAAAATAATTTATAAGCTTCATCCATATTTTCTTTAACATTAATTGCAATATGATCTAAATTTAGTTTATCTAGCATGATATTTTTCTATCCTTTAAATCAGTCATAGGGTAAACTTTTATTGTGACCTTAAGATTAAGAATTTAACATATTTTTCTTGTTTTTGTTGACACTATTAGTTTTTTATTAACTGTTGATTAATTTTTTTATAGTTTTAAAGGAGGCCATAATTTGCAATTTGATAATAAAATTGGATCTATACAGCAGATTCTTACTGCTACCAATGTTGGTATTCTTCGAAGACAGGCAATTTTAAAAGAATTAAATCTTAAAAAAGGTCAAACTATTATCGATATTGGATGTGGTGGCGGTCACCTGGTAGAAGAAATTTCAATGTGTGTTGGATATATGGGTAAAGCAATTGGTGTTGATCCAAGCGAATTCCAAATAAAAACAGCTAAGGAAAGATGTAAAAATTTATCTAATGTTCAATTTATATGCAGTAATGCGAATGATATAAACGTAGAAATAAATTCATGTGATGCAGTAACTTTTACACAAACGTTAGAGTATATAGATGATGTTGATGAAGCGCTTTGTTCAGCTAAAAGGTTACAAAAGCCAATGTCAATTTTTGTTAATGTTTCTACTCTTTGGGATTTTTTTGGATTTCACGGCCCAGAAAAAAAATTGAATGATATGATGCATGAAATTTATCGAAGCCAAAAGCATCGAATGCTCCCCACAAAATTAAACGGAAAGCTAGAAAAACAGGGTTATAAAAACATAAAAACACTAGAGATACCTTTTTTTATTACTAATAAGGATGAAAATTCATTTCCAAAATATCACGAGATATTGATGATTAATGCTGCGATTAAAAAAGGTGTTTCTCAAGATCTTATTCAAAAATGGCAGGACCAACTTCAAGAATCAGAAAAAAAAGGTAGCTTTGCATTCACTGTAATAAGCGTGCTTACTTCAGCTTTTTCAAAATAATTGAGATATTAGTGATATTTAAAAACAACCAACTATCTTCTAGATTTAAGCAATTTTTTCTTCATATCAAGCTCTTGGAATGGCAACATAGATTGTAATATTAAGTCAGGTGATCCAGGATTTGTAAAAATAATTGATAAAGACACTATTGAATATCCTGAATATGACGGAAATTCAATATACAGAACTGCAGGAAACATTTTTAAAAATCCAAACGTGAGTTTGCTTTTTATAAGTTTTGATGGAGAAAGTCGTAGGATAAGAATTAACGGCATTGTATCAATACATCATGACCAAGAGACTATAAAAAATCACTTTGGTGCAAAATTTGTCATAAGAATTAAATGTGAAATTTATCCAAATTGCCCTCGTTATTTTCCAAATTTAGATACCAAAAAACCCTCTATTTATGTGCCGAGAGAAGGGCATGAAGCTCCACCGGCACCTGTGTGGAAAGAAAGAGATTACATTAAAAACATTCTACCTTAAGGCGACACTCATAAAAAAATAAACGTACACTCTGAATATGCTTCTGTGTCATTTATTTTATTAATATAGTTGGTTGCAGGGGTAGGATTTAAACCTATGACCTTTATGTTATAAACCTGACTATAATCCTTAGCACTCTGCCAATTATTAATAATGATTGCTTAGATTCAATGTTTGATATTAATGAGTTACAAATTATGGAGAAAGCCATTCTCCTTGCCAATTTGTTGTCTTTTTGTAATGAGCACGAATATGTTTTACCCCTAGAAGCAGTAATTGAATTGATTGTATATCACATACTAATACGGCAAAACGTCTCTGATCTGGTGCATGATCATAGTCAAATGGACCTTCAATTACACTACCAGGGCTTGGAATAGTTCCATAAGCAACCCTAGAGTTAGTTGGAACATTTCTCCAGTTTTTAATAGTAACGTCTCCAACCTTGACTTGAACAATAACCTCCATCTGAATTTGTAATTGGACTTTTGGCAACCAAATGTGAATTCCAGCGCGAGGGTTCTCTTTTAGCGCATACATTTTTGAAGAATCTGTATCAGTGTGGAATTCTATCTGATTATTATTCTGATCACACCGTCTAATCACTAAAGTTCGAGCATTCGGGAAACCATCTGAACTTGATGTCACAAAGGTAGGATGTCTTGCTGGCGATTTTTTGTCTGCTATTCCTCGATAAATTTGTACCCAGCCAAAGTCTAAAAAATCATCTAATTTTTGAAAATCTCTCATTAGAATAAAACTTAAAATTGAATAGTTGGGTTGTAAACTATAATTATCAAATAAATGAAATATATATGAAAAAAATACTCAATATCCTACTAGGGTTATAATATTAAATAGAGAACTAAATATGTGGTTGAAAATTTTAATCTTCAATGCCTAGAATAAGTACAAAACACTGTTTTAAATGCTCTGCATACAAAGATATTTTATAACGTTGTACATACGACGAAATCAAATATTGGGTATTTCTGTGTGGGAACTGTCTTATGGAGATAAAAATTGAATTTAACAATACCTATCAATATGGTGGTTCTTGGAAGAGTAAGAAGAAATAGCTATCATCTTGCTAACTTTATAAAAACATCCCCCATTCCAGATTTTAATTCATCAATTGGAGTTCTGTTTCTATATGGACAAAATCTTCCTGTTATCTTGTTAGCATATATTTTTCTTAAATCAGAAGGCTCACAATATTTTGCTTTATGTAACATACCAATTATTAATTTACCATCTTGTATTTCCACTTGTTCATCGTCTAATTTATTTCCTATACAAAAATAATTCTTGTTAACTTTTTCAGGAAAATCACTCTTTTTACATGGGTTATCTATGACCAATGCGAACAAGTCCTTGTTACCTTCTTTAAATTCTCTAGTGATTTTTTTAACTTTAGCATATTTCATTAAGTCACATACACAGGGCCAACAGCACTTATAGTAGAAACCACATACTTCCTTTTCAGTTATATCCTCTTTTATATTTATAAATTGTGGTTTTGAATTTTCTGCAACTAATGATCCAGAAACAGCACAATAATGTTTATTATATTCTTTAAACTCTGAAAAATTCTTATATTTATCTGAAATATGTTTATAAAATTTTGGTCCAGCTGCATTTCTGTTTCCATCTGGAAAAATTGATCGCCAGTCTTTGGACAGACTTTGGTAATATTTACCTTTGTTGTCATTTGCTGGAGGTGGGGCAGTCGGTCAAGAAATTGGAAATGGGAGGGCTGCTTCTATCCTATTAGCAGACGCTGGTGTTAAAGTAATAGTCGCTGATAAAGAAGAAATACTTGCCAAAAACACAGTCAAAATGATTCAGGACAGAGGTGGAGAAGCAATCAGTATAGGTGGAGATTTAACAAAATCTGATCAATGTAAAAAGGTAGTGGATTTTACAATTAGTAGATGGGGTAGATTAGATATTTTAGACAATAATATTGGGGTTGCTAGTAAGTTATCAGTGGTTGACGAAACAGAAGAAAATTGGAACCAAGTTATGGATATTAATCTTAAACCAATGTTTCTAATGTCGAAATATGCTATTCCAGAAATGATAAAGTCGGGAAATGCAGGCTCTATTGTAAATATATCCTCTATTTCAGCAACTCGACCAAAAGGTTTAACTACCTATTCAGCTTCAAAGGGAGCTGTTATATCACTTAGCCAAGCAATGGCAGTAGATCATGGAGCAAACGGTATAAGAGTCAATTGTATTCTTCCTGGTCCAGTCTATACGCCAATGGTTTATTCTACAGGAATGACAAAACACCACAGGTTCCAAAGACAAGATGCCTCACTTATTCAAATAGAAGGGAATGGTTGGGACATTGGGAAAGCAGTTGTTTACTTAAGTTCAAATTGGGCAAGATATATTACAGGACACCTTTTGGTAGTTGATGGAGGATGTTCTCTTTCTGCAAAGCCAAGGGGATAATTTAAATAAAAAGTTATAGTTTAGAATATCTGTATAATTTCTTGTTAACGATTATCAAAGTTTTTTCTTTGCCTTTCCCTAAGAGAAAGGTTTATGGTTTTGGTAAATGGATTTTATATAATGATTAATTTTTTTGTTAATATATTAAGTGTTCCACCTTTAAGATATCCAGAAAAATGGAAACCCGCTTTTCTAGCAATGCAGTTAGGTTTTATAGCTGGTGGAATAGGACTTTTAGGACGAGATCTTTTATTTTATTTGACTGTTCAAAATTGGGAACCTTTAGTTTTGTCTGAATTATTTTTCGCGTCATTTATAACGATTGGTTTTATTTTACATACTTTGGGTTTTGCAAAGTTTGGAGTTATATTGTCTTGCGTTGCTGGTGTAGGTTCAGCTACTGCATTTATTTTTATGATTGGTTGGAATTCATTTTTTCACCTTTGGTATATTAACTTAGCAATATTAATTATAGCTGTGCCTTTAGATATTAGGCTTAAAGTTTTTTTAGCTTTGGTCTTTATTTCAATCTATTCATACATGTTTATTTCTTTTTCTGAAATGGAACCTCTTTATAAGATTAATGATTTAACAGATTCGATAATAGGTGTAAGCAATATAGTAGGCAGTTTACTTGTCTTAGGATTACCTATGGGTATGTATTCTATCTTTCTAGAACAAGAGCGTAACAAATCTGAAAAACTTCTCCATAATATTATGCCTAGATCTATTGCAGAAAAACTCAAAAATAATGTCAAAACTATATCTATGGATAATCCTGAAATATCTGTTTTATTTGCAGATATAGTTAGTTTTACAGCAATGTCTGAAAAAATCTCATCAGAGAAAATTGTTGGTTTTTTAAATGAAATGTTTTCTCAGTTTGATGATTTAACTGAAACATATGGTGTAGAAAAAATAAAAACAATTGGTGATTCATATATGGTTGTTTCAGGCATGCCAGTCCAAAGAGAAGATCACGCTTTAACTTTATTTAATCTTGCAAAGGAAATGATAAAAATATCTGCTCAATACAAAGATCATAATGGAAATTCTATAAAACTTAGAATAGGAATAAATTCAGGCCCAGCTATATCCGGAGTTATAGGAAAGTCAAAATTTGCTTTTGATGTATGGGGTGATACTATTAATACTGCTGCAAGATTAGAGAGTTATGGATTACCTGATTGTATTCATATGTCTAAAAATACTTTCGATTTAGTAAACTATAAAGACAGTAAGATAGAGCGTAAAACTATTCAGATCAGAGGAAAAGGTTTAATGGAAACAATTTTGATTCATACTTAATTTTTAATTATACTACCTCTATGTAACCTATCATACCCGAAGCTGCATGTTCCAACATGTGACAATGAAAAAGCCATTTACCAGGATTATCTGCTAAATATATAAATTTTGATTTTTCACCTGGTTGCATTAGATATGTATCTCTGATAATTAGTTTATTATTGTCGGAAAATTCTTTTGATTCAACATAGAAATGATTACCATGCAGATGCATACTATGTGGCCATCTTGAA
This sequence comes from uncultured SAR116 cluster alpha proteobacterium, assembly GCA_902583415.1. Taxonomy (GTDB): domain Bacteria; phylum Pseudomonadota; class Alphaproteobacteria; order Puniceispirillales; family Marisalimonadaceae; genus Marisalimonas. The sequence goes on from CACHVW010000053.1 coordinate 9,058, forward strand.
TCATTCCAAACATCTAAAATTATCATCTCGCCTTTTTTACACTTGCGAGTGAATGTTGATACTTACCTACCTCTTTATTAAATGCCCAGAATTTTTTATCTTCCATTGCTAATGAACGAAAATTTTTTTCTATACCTTCAAAATAAGCTTTAGCAAGATTTCCCATTGCACCGCCTTGCATATGAATTTTTAATATTTTTGGGTTTTTATAAGGTGGTATCTTCTTAAAAGGTTGTAATTTTATGTCTTTATTTAGAGTATTTTTTTTACTACTTTGATTAACATTTAGCTTGAAAGCATTTAACGGTTTTTTACCACTGACTTCAAAGAAATCAATTGTTGACATATCATCAGTTTTTATTAACAAA
>CACHVW010000054.1 GCA_902583415.1 uncultured SAR116 cluster alpha proteobacterium
AGATATTCAATTGAAAGCTAAAAACATGCTACAAGAACTTTTGAACGAATATGAAGCTGGAGTTGAAATTAGAGATGTTCAATTGCTTTCAGTTAATCCTCCTTCTGAAGTCATTGATGCTTTTAACGATGTTCAAAGAGCAAGACAAGACAGAGATACGCTTATTAACGAAGCTGAGGCATTTAGAAATGATATCGTTCCTAGAGCAAGAGGTGAAGCTGCTCAACTTATTTCAGAAGCAGAAGCTTATGCTAGTGAAGTGGTAAATAGAGCCAAAGGTGACGCTGATAGATTTAACTCAATCTATAAAAGTTATAAACTTAACCCTGAAGTTACAGAGTCAAGAATATACTTGGAAACAATGGAAAAAGTCTTTTCAAGAGTTAAAAAAATCATAATGGATAATTCTGCAAGTTCATCTGGTGTTGTTCCATATTTACCTTTAGATCAACTAAAACAAAAGGGAAATTAGTAATGTCTTCTTTAAAAATAATGTCAGGTTTAGGTGTATTAATTGTTTTATTTGGTATCCTCAGTTCCTTTTTTACTGTTGACCAAACGCAACAAGCACTAGTTCTTCAATTTGGAGAACCTAAAAGGCTTGTTAATAAACCAGGTTTAAATTTTAAAATACCTTTTATTCAAGAAGTGACTTATTTTGAAAAAAGAGTTCTTTCTTTAGTATCGCAAGATTCAGAAGAAGTTATTTTGGCTGACCAAAAAAGACTTGAGGTTGATACTTACTCTAGATTTAGAATAACCGACCCACTTTTATTCTATCAGACTGTAAGAAATGAATTTGGTGCTCGTCAACGTCTAGAATCAATCATTGACTCATCTGTTAGAAGGGTGTTTGGTAAGTTTGAACTTACAGCTATTTTGTCTGATGCAAGAACAAAAATTGTAGAAGATATTGGAGATGAAGTTAATTCCACTATTAAAAAATTAGGTATGGAAATAGTTGATGTACGGATAAGAAGAGCAGACTACCCAGAAGCAACTAGTCAAAATATATTTAACAGAATGAAAACTGAAAGAGAGCAAGAAGCTAAAGAATTCAGAGCAGAAGGTGCAGAAGAGGCTCAAAAAATCCGTGCAGATGCAGAAAAACAAAAAGTTGTCCTTGTTGCAGAGAGCAAAAGAAAAGCAGAAGCTTTAAGAGGTAATGGTGATGCTCAAGCTATCAAAATTTATTCTGATGCATTCGGTCAAGATGAAAAGTTTTTCAAATTTTATAGATCTATGCTTGCTTATGAAAACACATTTGCAGACGATGGGACAACAATGTTATTAAGTCCTGATAGTGATTTTTTTAGTTTTTTTGGTAAGCAAGATGGTAAAAAATAGTTAATTTTGTTAACTCTTATAAACAACAAAACAATTGCTTAATTTAGCCTTAAAAGCGCCTTTTTTATATTTTTATATATTTATTGATGAAATCTTAATGGTGAATAAATGTCTTACATATTCAAATTTAAAATTACACAGAAATACACACTAATTACAAGCATTTTAATTTTATTGTTTACAAGTTACGTTGTAAACGCAAAAAGTGCACCAGAAAGCTTTGCTAATTTAGCTGAAGTACTAAGCCCTTCTGTTGTAAATATATCAACAACTACAGTTGTTGAACAAAAATCAAGAGAAATGCCATCTTTTCCTCCTGGCTCACCCTTTGAGGATTTTTTCAAACAATTTGATAAACCTGAAAATAAAAAAAGAAGAGCCCAATCATTAGGTTCTGGTTTTATAATAGATAAAACAGGTTACGTAATTACTAACAACCACGTCATTGATAATGCTGAAAAAATAATGGTTATTTTATATGATGACACTTCATTTGAAGCTACGGTGGTAGGTAAGGATCCTAAAACTGATGTCGCCCTCTTAAAAATTGATCCAAAAAACACAAAACTTAAAGCTGTTAAATTTGGTGATTCTAATAATCTCAGAGTTGGTGACTGGGTAATGGCAATAGGCAATCCCTTTGGTTTTGGTGGAACAGTTACAGCAGGGATAGTATCTGCAAGGGGAAGAAATCTTTCTGGCTCATATGATGATTACATTCAAACAGATGCATCTATAAATAGAGGTAATTCTGGGGGGCCGTTATTTGATATGAAAGGAAACGTTGTAGGAATTAATACTGCGATTTTTTCACAATCTGGTGGTTCAGTAGGGATAGGTTTTGCTGTTTCATCGAACTTAGCAAAACAAGTTACCGATCAATTAAAGAAATATGGCAGAACTAAAAGAGGTTGGCTTGGTGTTTTAATTCAAGAAATTTCAGATGAAATTGCTGAAAGTTTGGGGATGAAATCTGCTAGGGGAGCTTTAGTATCTTCAGCAACTGCTGGAGGCCCTGCTGAAAAAGCTGGGGTAAAAACTGGGGATGTTATAATCAAATTTAATGATATTGAAATTAAAAACATGAAAGAACTTCCTAAAGTGGTAGCTGGTACCCCTGTTGGTAAATCTGTACCACTAGTGATATTAAGAAATGGAAAAGAATTAACATTAAATGTCACTTTGGGTGAGCTTGAATTAGCAGAAAAAGAGAACCTAATTGGTCAAACTGCTAAAAAGAACGCTAAAGCTAAAGATTATGATAAATTAGGGTTTACTGCAGAAGAGTTATCTGATCAAAACAAAAATAAGTTTAAGCTCAATGGCATTGATACTGGGGTTGTTATTACATCTGTTAAAGACGATAGTTCAGCACAAAAAGCTGGTTTAAGTCCAGGTATGGTCATAATAAGAGTTGGCCAGATAGAAGTAAATTCAATAGATGTTATAGATAATGCAATTAAAAATGCAGTGAAACAAAAAAGAAAAGCCTTGTTGCTTTTAGTTAAAGTAAAGAGTGGAACTAGGTTTGTAGCATTAGAACTGAAATAAAAAAAATGTTACTTAATTATATCAGCATCTGTATAGCCTTGAGCATATAACAAGCCTAATAAGCTTGTATTATTGAAATGTATATCGGCTTCTTTTTTAAGGGCACTTTTACCATAGTAAGATACTCCAAGGCCAGCATGTTTTATCATTTCAATATCGTTTGCTCCATCTCCAACACATATTGTATCTTTATAATTAAGATTATATTTTTTAACGTATTTATGTAAGTATTTACGTTTGGCTTTTTTGTCTAAAATTGGTCCTTCAACTTTTCCGGTTATTTCAAATTTTTGAAATTCTTTTTGAATAATTTGAAGTGTGTTAGCATGAGTATGTTTGAAGCCTAATAATTCTTTTAAATGTTCAGTTAAAAAGGTGAAACCACCAGAAACAAGAACAGTAATTGATCCATTCATGTTCATTGTTTTTACTAATTCTCTTGCCCCATGATTAATATTTATATTTTTTTTTAAATTTTCTAAAATGTCTGTGGAATTACCTTTTAAAATAGCAACTCTTTCTTCAAGAGCTTTTTTGAATTCTATTCTACCATTCATAGCTTCATTTGTAATAAAACTAACTTCTTTTTCTTTACCAATTTGTCTTGCAAGTTCATCCAAGCTTTCTTCTTTAATAATTGTGCTATCCATGTCAGCTATAAGTAACTTTTTTTTTCTTTTTTCGGTAGTTTTTATAAAATTACAATCAATTCCGTAATTAGATTGAAAATCAGACATAATTTTTTTAAGTTTTGAATCGTATTTATTTGAAGATAAACCCCACTCATAAGCTTTTCTAGAACTTAACTCTCTACAATATATTTGTTCATTAGTTGATTTTTGTATGTGAGATGAAACTAAATCCAGATAAAAATTATTAATTTTATTTTCTTTTGTATTTGATATTAATAAGTAGTCTTTCATTAAAATTTAATTATATTATTGTAATAATTATGTCTAGTTTATTAAATGTTAAAGCATCTTTTGATCTTGATAAAAATTACTATAACTATGAAAAAGACCTTGTTATTATCGCCGGTCCTACTTGTGTAGGCAAATCATTGATAGCTTTGGAATTAGCTAAAAAAATTAATGGTGTATTGATTAATGCTGACTCTGTTCAAGTTTATAAAGATCTTAAACTATTATCTGCAAGGCCAACAGAAAAAGATATGCATCAAGTTCCTCACTTTTTGTACGGCTATGTTAAATCTGATATAAATTATTCAATAGCTGACTGGCTGCAACAGTTGCATAAAGTATTAGACAATCTTAAAAAAACAAAAAAAACAGCAATTTTAGTTGGAGGGTCGGGTTTATATTTAAATTCAGTTATTAATGGTTTAGCTCCAATTCCAAGACTTAAAGAAGAAATTAAAAAAAAGAGTTTATTAAAGTTAAATGAAATTGGAATTAATAGTTTTAAGGAAATAAATTTCAACATTGACCCTATATTTGCAGCTAAAAATTTTGATAAACATAGATTGCTAAGGTCATATGGTGTTTTTCTTCAAACTAATAAGAATATGACATATTGGTACAAAAAATCTAGACAAGGCGCAATAAAAAGAAAAATTTATAGTTTTTTAATAAATTCAGAAAGAGAGCTAATTTATAAAAGATGCGAATTAAGGTTTGATAATATGCTTAAAGAAGGAGCGCTCGAGGAGGTTAAAAAAATATATGAAACCAATGTTGATAGATCGCTCCCAGTTGCAAAGTGTCTTGGAGTCAAGTGGTTGTTAAGTTATTTGGATAAAAAAATTTCTTTTGAAGAGGCTGTTAAGCTAAGCAAAAGAGACACCAGAAGATATGTGAAGAGGCAAATTACATGGTTTTCGCACAATTATATTCCATATAAAACAATTTATTTGAAATAAAATTACAATTAATAATGAAATTTTATAATTTTATATTATAAAGTTGACGGCCACAAAAATTGTTGGTAACTAATATTTTTTTTGGAAAGTATTATTTAAAATGACATTAAATTACATGACTGGAGCAGAGGCAGTAATTAAAGCCTTAGTTGATAACGGAGTTGAGGTAATATTTGGATATCCTGGTGGAGCAGTACTTCCTCTGTATGACGCTTTATTTGAAAATAAAAAAATTAAACATATATTAGTCAGGCATGAGCAAGCAGCTGTGCATGCTGCAGAGGGTTATGCTAGATCAACTGGCAAGGTTGGATGTGTTTTAGTAACTTCTGGACCAGGAGCAACTAACGCAATTACAGGATTAACAGATGCACTTATGGACTCTGTACCTGTTATTTGTCTAAGTGGACAAGTACCTACACATTTAATTGGGACTGATGCTTTTCAAGAAGCTGACACAACTGGTATTTCAAGACCATGTACAAAGCATAATTATTTAGTAAAGAATGCTGATAAATTATGTGAGATTATTCATAAATCTTTTGAAATTGCTTCTTCAGGAAGGCCTGGACCAGTTCTTATTGATCTTCCAAAAGATATACAGCTTACGAATGTAAAATATATAAAAAAATTACAAAAAATAAAAAAACATAATCATTATCATTCAAATGTAGATGAAGTTTTAATTAATAAGGTTGCAAAATTATTATTACAGGCAGAACGACCAATAATTTATGCTGGAGGAGGAGTTGTTAATTCAGGACCAAAGGCATCTAAACTTTTAACTGAATTAGTAAATTTATTAGACTGTCCAGTTACACTGACCCTAATGGGTTTAGGTTGTGTTCCAAATACAAATAAAAATTTTTTAGGCATGTTAGGTATGCATGGAACTTATGAAGCAAACTTAGCTATGCATAATTGTGATGTCATGCTTAATGTAGGAGCACGTTTTGATGACAGGGTAACAGGTAGATTAAACGCGTTTGCTCCCAATTCTAAAAAAGTGCATATCGACGTTGATAAATCATCTATTAATAAGGTTGTTTCTGTTGATTACGGTATTGTGGGTGATTGCAAAGAAATATTGTCAGTATTGGTCCAAGAAGTAAAAAAACTTCATAATCAAAAAGTATTAAAATTAAAAACAAAATGGTGGTCTCAAATAAATAAATGGAAAGAGAAAGATTCGTTAGGATTTAAACAAATTGGAAATAATATCAAACCACAACAAGCTATTAAATCTTTATATGAAAAAACTATAGATTTTGATACATACATAACTACTGAAGTAGGTCAACACCAAATGTGGGCTGCACAATATTTTGGTTTTTCTAAACCAAATCGTTGGATGACTTCTGGTGGTTTAGGTACAATGGGTTATGGCCTTCCATCATCTGTCGGTGTCCAAATTGCTCACCCAAAATCATTAGTTATTGATATTTCAGGAGAAGCTTCTTTTTTGATGAATATGCAAGAACTTTCAACAATTGTTCAATATAAGCTGCCTATTAAAATATTTATTTTAAATAATGAATGGATGGGCATGGTTAGACAATGGCAAGAATTAAACCACGGATCTAGGTACAGCGAAAGCTATACTTCATCATTGCCAGATTTTGTAAAATTAGCTGAATCTTTTGGAATTACTGGTTTGAGAGTAGATAATATTCATAATTTAGAGGCTACTATTGATGAAATTATAAACATAAATGGGCCTGTGATTGCGGATATTAGAGTGGAAAAAGAGGAAAATTGTTTTCCTATGATCCCATCGGGGGCTGCACATAATGAGATGATTTTAAATTCTGATGACAATGTTAAAGATACTTCCAATGAAGGTCTTGCTCTAGTATAAGGTTAGCGAAGATGTCTGTATATCAAAAGAATGAACTTGAAGAAGATGAAACTTCAAGAACATTATCTTTAATTGTAGACAATCAACCAGGTACATTAGCTAGGGTAATTGGTCTTTTCTCAGGAAGAGGTTACAATATAGAAAGTTTAAATGTTACTGAGATAGATGAAATTCGAAATTTATCAAGAATATCACTTGTAACAAGAGGAACATCAAATACAATTGAACAGATAAAATCACAATTGTTAAGAATAGTTCCAGTACATATAGTAAGAGATTTAACTCTAGAAGGACCATTTATAAAAAGTGAACTTGCACTTGTTAAACTTGTTGTTAAAGGTGCAAATAGGGTCGAAGCTCTCAGGATTGCTGAGACTTTTCGAGCTAGAACACTTGATGTAACTTTGTCGAGTTTTGTTTTTGAACTTACTGGAAAACCAAGCAAATTAGACGCTTTCATCGATTTAATGCGTTCACTTGGAGATACAGAAGTTTCAAGAACTGGTGTATCTGCTATATCAAGAGGCGATAAAACAGAAACAAAACTACTAGATCAAATATAACATTCCTGTTAATAAGAACAAATCTGATAATAAAATCGCAATAATTAATTGAAATACAAGGAGTTTTAAATGCGAGTGTACTACGATAGAGATGCAGACATAAATCTAATTAAAAGCAAAAAAGTTGTTATAGTGGGATACGGTAGTCAAGGACACGCGCACGCTGCTAATTTAAGAGATAGTGGAGTAAAAGATGTTGCTGTTGCTTTGAGAAAAGATTCAACATCTGTAGAAAAGGCTAAGGCTGCAGGCTTTAAAGTAATGAACGTTGCAGATTCATCTAAATGGGCTGACGTAATCATGATGTTGACACCAGATGAACTTCAGGGCGAGATTTACAAAAATGATATTGAACAAAATATGAAATCAGGTGCTGCTATAGCTTTTGCGCATGGTCTCAATGTGCATTTTAATCTAATTGAGCCTAGAAATGATATTGATGTTTTTATGGTTGCACCCAAAGGTCCAGGACACACAGTAAGATCTGAATATCAAAAAGGTGGAGGTGTCCCATGTCTAATAGCTATTGATAAAGATATTTCAGGGAATGTTCACGATATTGGTTTATCCTACGCTTGTGCAATTGGAGGTGGTCGTTCTGGAATAATTGAAACTACCTTTAAGGAGGAATGCGAAACGGACTTGTTTGGTGAACAAACAGTGTTATGTGGTGGATTAGTAGAATTAATTAGAGCGGGTTATGAAACTTTAACAGAAGCTGGTTATGCCCCAGAAATGGCTTACTTTGAGTGTCTCCATGAAGTAAAATTAATTGTTGATCTTATTTATGAAGGTGGTATTGCGAATATGAATTATTCAATTAGTAATACAGCTGAGTATGGAGAATATGTTACTGGACCAAGGCTAATTACATCTGAAACAAAAGCTGAGATGAAAAGAATACTTGAGGATATTCAGTCTGGAAAATTTACTAGAGATTGGATGCTTGAAAATAAAGTTAATCAAACAAGTTTTAAAGCAACTAGAAAAAAAGCTTCTGATCATCCAATCGAAGCAGTTGGAAAAGAGCTTAGAGCTATGATGCCTTGGATAACTGCCAATAGATTGGTTGATAAAGATAAAAATTAATATTTATTAATTCTTTGATTTAAGTTATTAATTTGAATATGATTTTATAAAATATCACATATAAATAAACTATTAAAACCTTATAGAAGGGGTGTAAAATGTTTGGATATGTTCGCGGATTTTTTTCTGCAGATTTAGCTATAGATTTAGGTACAGCAAACACTCTGGTTTATGTAAAGGGACAGGGTATCCTTTTAAATGAACCATCAGTTGTAGCTATTACTGAAATTAGAGGGAAATCTCAAGTATTAGCAGTTGGTGAAGAAGCGAAAACAATGCTTGGTAAAACACCTGGTAACATTAGGGCAATAAGGCCTATGGCTGATGGTGTTATTGCGGATTTTGATGTTGCAGAAGAAATGATAAAACATTTTATAAGGAAAGTACATAAACGTTCAACATTAGTTAGCCCACAAGTAGTAGTTTGTGTGCCGTCAGGAGCAACTGCAGTAGAAAGACGAGCAATTCAAGAATCTGCGGAAGCTGCTGGCGCCAGAAGAGTTTATTTGATAGAAGAACCAATGGCTGCTGCAATTGGCGCTAATTTACCTGTAACTGAAGCATCAGGTTCAATGGTAGTAGACATTGGCGGTGGAACTACAGAAGTTGCTATTTTATCCTTAGGAAATATAGTTTATGCACGTTCAGTAAGAGTAGGTGGTGATAAGTTTGACGAGGCTATTGTAGCCTTTATTAGGCGTCATCATAATTTATTAGTTGGTGAAATGACTGCAGAAAGGATAAAAAAAGGAATTGCTACAGCAAAAATTCCAAAAGATGGAGTTGGAGCAAGTATTGAAGTGAGAGGAAGAGATCTAGTTAATGGTGTACCTAAAGAGATAGAAATTAATCAAGCCCAGATCTGTGAAGC
>CACHVW010000055.1 GCA_902583415.1 uncultured SAR116 cluster alpha proteobacterium
TTAAATTCAAAAAAACATGGCCAATAGGTGGTTTGAGGATTACTAACAACCAAATCTTTTATCCTGGAATTCCAACTGAAGAAAAAATTCTAGAAAGTTATTTAAATTTAACTAGTCTAGATAAGCCTAAATATTGGAAGTTTTTATTAGCATTTAATTGCTTTAGATTTGCAGGCATTCTTCAAGGTATAGCTAAACGTGTTATTGATGGAAACAATTCAGGTAAAAATGCCTATGAAGTAGGAGAGCAAGCTGAACCAGTTGCAGATTTAGGATCAAAAATACTTAAGGAATATCTGTAAATTTTCTACTAAAAAACCTTGCGGGGTTAATCATTAATATAGATGCAACAAAAAGTGATATTGAGGATATAGTTAATGCAATATTATAAGAATGATATAAATCTATTATAACACCACCAAAATAAGGTCCTATCATTTGTCCAACACTGAATGATGAAGTTAGAATAGCAGTTGAAACTCTAATTGATCCACTATATCTTGACTGTCCCTCAAGTAATGCAAGTGCAGTTATTGGTATAAAAGTTGAACCAAGTAAAATAGATGCAGAAGTAATACCAACCTTATTTTGTAATAACACCGGCATTAAAATTCCTAATCCCATTATAGCACAAGCTAAAAAAAGGGCTAAATCATTACCAATTTTTTTGCCAAACCATGGCCAAAAAATAACCATAGGTATGCCCGCTAAACCTACTAACAACCAAACATACATTTCAGTTGATTCTAAACCAGTTGTTTCTCTTGCCATAGCTGAAATAAATGTTCCTAAAATTACATATCCAAAACCATACAAACCATAAGAAATAGTAATTAAAGAAAATCCAACGTTATTAATATATTTTGAGTTTTGAGAATATGAATGTGCTAAAGTTTCATTGGGAGTATATATAAAAATTGGAATAGCTAAAATCACTGATAATAGAGCAACGCTAATCCATAAATCATTCCAATGGAAACCTAAATCTCCTAAAATTGTTACTAAAATAGATGATATAACTATTCCAAAACCTACACCTATAAAGTGTGAAGTGCTAAGTGATTTTTTCCCAAATGCTTGAATGCTTGGTAAAATTAAAGCTGTTCCGAATATGAGAACAAAAGCACTAGATAAACCACTAATAAATCTAACTATAATAAAAAAAATAATTTCATCATTTATGCTCATTAAAAATGTGGTTGATATTGAAAAAACTATTGAAACAAAAAAAATAAACTTAATTCGTTTTTTGAAAATTGACAAAATTGATAAGAGTGAACCACATAGGTATCCAAAAAAATTCCATGAAGCAATTAAACCGCCTACCGTTTTGGTAATATTCAACTCTTCTAACATAAATGGTAGTATAGGAGTATAAGTAAACCTACCAATACCAATCGCTAGAGCAAGAGCAGCTGTTCCAGTTAAAATTAAGACTAAAACCCTATAATTAAAATTTTTCATTTAATAACAATTCTTTTTTTATCAAATTTAATGTCGTTTTTATTTTCAGTAAAATAAACAATAAAATAAGATTATTCATTGACCAAAATACAAAATATGTTTCAAATAACAATTTAAACAATTTATGGTCAAAAATGGGTAATTTTTTTTCTATTATTAATGAAACTGAAAACATAGTTAGGATAGAATTAACTAATGGTAAAAAACACAATCCGCTATCTTTAGATTTAATAAAAACTCTTACAAAAGCTTTAAGAGATGTTTCTTCTCAAAGTAAAGTAAAAGTCATAATTATATCTTCTGAGGGTCCAGGTTTTTCAGCAGGTCACGATCTAGAAGAACTTAGACAAAACAAGAAAAACAAACTTTTCTTTAAAAATTTATTTGATGAATGTTCAATTTTAATGCAAACCATAACAAAGTTACCACAACCAGTTATAGCTGAGGTTTGTGGAATTGCTGCTGCTGCTGGTTGTCAACTAGTGGCAAGTTGTGATTTGGCTGTTGCTTCAGAAAAGTCTTCTTTTATGACACCAGGGGTAAATATAGGTCTTTTTTGTTCAACACCCATGGTTGCGGTTTCTCGAAACATTAGCAGAAAAAAAATCATGGAAATGCTTCTGACTGGAGAAAAACTCAATGCACAAGAGGCCGTTCAGTTTGGACTTATTAATAAATGTGTGCCATTAGAACAGCTTCACATTGACACACTAAACTTGGCAAAATTAATAGCTTCAAAGCCAATCTCTACTGTTAAGATTGGAAAAGAGGCCTTTTATAAACAAGTAGAGATGTCACTAGAAGAGGCTTATAACTATACTTCTGAAGTAATGGCAATCAACATGATGGAAATAGATGCACACGAAGGTATTAGTGCATTCTTGGACAAAAGAACTCCTTCTTGGAATGAAAAGTCAAATTAAGTAGCTTTCTATATTATTTTTTTTAAACATAGAAAAATAGTTTTAGATCTAATACAGTAATACATATTTTTTTGAAATTATACAAGGTAATTTTATGACTCAAAACTTTGATTTTATAGTTGTGGGTGCTGGAACCGCTGGATGTCTTTTAGCAAATCGATTGTCAGCTAATGGTAGGTATTCTGTAGCTTTAATAGAAGCTGGAGGAAATGATAATTACCACTGGGTTCATATACCAGTAGGATATCTTTATTGTATGGGAAACAAACGAACAGACTGGCTTTACAAAACCACTTCTCAAAAAGGATTAAACGGTAGATCTCTAAATTATCCGAGGGGTAAGATCATGGGTGGTTGTTCATCAATAAATGGTATGATTTACATGAGGGGACAAGCAAGTGACTATGATCAATGGAGACAATTGGGTAATGAAGGTTGGAGTTGGGATGATGTTTTACCATATTTTAAAAATATGGAAGATAATTATGAGGGTGAAAGTAAGTTTCATGGCTCTGGTGGCGAATGGAAAGTAAATCAACAAAGACTTTCATGGGATATTTTAGATAGCTTTAGAGATGCAACTGTAGAGGCTGGAATACCTAAGATAGATGATTTTAATGAAGGAAATAATTTTGGAGTTTCTTACTTTAAAGTAAATCAAAATTCTGGATTTAGATGGAATACTGTTAAAGCATTTATCAAACCGATCCAAAACAGAAAAAACCTTAAAATAATAAGTAAATGTGAAGTAAATAAAATCATTTTGAAAAACAAGAAGTGTAAAGGTATACAAGTTTTCAGAAATGGAAAGTTAGACGAAATTTTTGCAAACAGAGAAGTTATCCTTTCTGCTGGATCTATAGGATCGCCTAAAATATTAGAATTATCGGGTATTGGTAATCCAAAAATACTTTCAAACTTAGGCATTGATACTTTGGTTGACAGTAATAATGTTGGTGAAAATTTACAAGATCATCTTCAATTGAGAGTTATTTACAAATTAGAAAATGCCGAAACACTCAATCAAAAAGCGAATTCTTTCATTGGGAAAGTTGCCATTGGCTTGGAATATGCTTTCAAAAGAACAGGACCAATGTCAATGGCACCAAGTCAATTAGGTGTATTTGCAATGTCTGATACATCTTATGAAACACCCAATCTTCAATTTCATGTTCAGCCTCTATCTCTAAATAAATTTGGAGAGCCACTACATAATTTCCCAGGCTTAACAGCAAGTGTTTGCAATCTTAATCCTCAAAGCAGAGGGAAAGTTCACATTACATCGAAAGATTACAAGATAGCTCCATTAATTGATCCTAATTATTTGTCTGAAGAAAAAGACAAAATTGTAGCGGCCCAATCTATAAAGTTAGCTAGAAAAATAGTTTCTCAACCTGCAATGAAAAAATATAATCCAAAGGAATTTGCACCAGGCATTCAGTTTCAATCTGAAGACGAACTTAAAAAAGTTGCAGGTGATATTGGCACAACAATTTTTCATCCAGTTGGCACATGTGCAATGGGCTCAAATAAAACTTCAGTGACAGATAGTAATTTAAAAGTGAGAGGTGTAGATGGGCTTAGGATTGCAGATGCTTCAGTAATGCCCACTATAACTTCTGGTAATACGAATGCGCCAACATTAATGATTGCTGAAAAGGCTTCAGAGATGATTTTACAGTCACATAAAATTTAGTAAGTATGAAATGGGTAATGAAGAGGTAAAAAATGAACTTTGAATATAATGAAGATCAGTTAAATATAAAAGAAATGGCAAAAAATTTTGCTGAAACAGAACTTATGCCTTATGCATCTGAATGGGATCAAAATGAGATCTTTCCAGTTGAAACTCTTAAAAAAGCAGCTGAACTTGGTTTAGCAGCTATCTATGTCAAAGATACTTACGGGGGATCAGGTCTTAATCGGTTGGATGCTGCTATTTGTTTCGAAGAACTTTCAAGGGGATGTGTGTCAACTGCTGCATATATATCTATTCATAATATGGTTACTTGGATGATAGATGCTCATGGATCAGAACATATAAAAGAGAGGTATATTAAAAAGTTATCGACTATGGAAATGATGTCTAGTTATTGTCTTACCGAACCAGGTTCAGGATCAGATGCTGTAGCATTGAAAACTAAGGCGACAAAAAAAGGAAATAGTCATTACATCTTAAATGGTTCAAAAAGTTTTATATCTGGAGGACCTACAAGCGACGTTTTCGCAGTAATGTGCAGAACAGGTGAAGAAGGAGCTAGTGGTGTTTCTTGCGTATTAGTAGACAAAGGAACTAAGGGTTTATCATTTGGGAAACAAGAAAAGAAAATGGGCTGGAATAGTCAACATACTTCTATGGTAAATTTTGACAATTGTGAGATACCTTTAGACAATCTTGTTGGCAATGAAGGTGATGGATTCAAAATAGCAATGAAAGGTCTTGACGGTGGAAGAGTAAATATTGCCGCATGTTCTTTAGGTGGTGCAAGAGCAGCTTTAGAGGCATCTATGAGTTATTCCGCAGAAAGGAAACAATTTGGCAAATCACTAGACAAATTCCAAGTCACACAATTTAAGTTAGCCGATATGGCTACTGAATTGGAAGCTTCTCGCCTCATGGTTTTAAGAGCCGCATGTGCACTAGACACTGCAGATAAACAAGCTACAAAGCTATGCGCAATGGCTAAAAGATATGCAACTGATGTATGTTCTGAGATATGTAATATGGCTCTTCAAATTCATGGTGGTTATGGATATTTGAAAGACTTTCCACTAGAAAGACTTGTAAGGGATTTAAGGGTTCATCAAATCTTAGAGGGGACTAATGAGATAATGAGAGTTATTATTTCAAGACATCTAAAAGCTAATTAAATTTAAAAAGGATAATTTTGATAATGCAAGATGAAGTTATTTTTACCGATGATAATGGCGTAGGTGTAATTACGTTAAATAGGCCAGACAGATTAAATGCTCTTACTTATCCAATGGTTCAAAAAATAAATAAAAATCTCAACTCTTGGGAAATGAACGATAATATAAACTGTATTATAATTGAGGGTGCTGGTGATCGTTCGTTTTGTGCTGGAGGAGATGTTGTTAAGTTAAGAAAAGAAGTTTTAGGAGACGGTGGGCCACCAACCAACTTATCTAAATCATTTTTTTATGATGAATATACCCTTAATTATAAAATTAGTAATTATAAAAAACCTTTCATTTCCTTAATTAATGGATTTACCATGGGGGGAGGTGTTGGTGTATCAATGCATGGTAGTCACGTGGTTGCCTCTGAAAAAACAATGTTTGCAATGCCAGAAACAGCTATTGGATTATTCCCAGATGTTGGAGGAGGTTGGTTGCTTGGACAGCTAGATAAAGGTATTGGTGCTTGGTTGTCTTTAGTTGGTGCAAGAATTAAAGCTTATGACTTGTTTAAGCTTAAACTAATTACTCATTATGTTTCCTCAGAAAAAGTTGACATTTTAAAGAATTCAATCATTTCTTCTTCACCAAATTCTAATGAAAAGGTTAACAATATTATTGATCAATTTTCTTCGAAACCACAAACTGAAGATAGTGTATTGATAGATAATGAGGAATTGATAAAAAAAGCTTTCTCTTATGATACAATTGAACAAATATTTGATGAATGTGAAAAACTTGTTGAAAATGAATTCTTAAAGATTCAATACGAAGAGTTGAAACATAAATCTCCAACTTCCTTAAAAATATCTTTAAAGCAAATCAGAAACGCTAGTCATATGAGTTTAAAAGATGAACTTATAATGGAGTATAGAATGGTACAACGTTGTGTAGAAATCGGAGACTTTTTTGAAGGCGTTAGAGCAATGCTTGTAGATAAAGATAGAAAACCAAATTGGAAACCCAATAATATTCAAGATGTTGATGAAACTCGAGTTAATCTTTTTTTTGAAGATTTAGGAGATTTAGACTTAATTTTAACAAATTAGAACAAAAGTTATTTTCTGGAGGAAAACTAAAATGAACAATGTTTACATTATGTCAGCAAACAGATCTGCAATTGGAGGATTTGGAGGAACTCTTAAAAACCATTGTCCTGTCGATCTAGGAACTTTAGTGGCAAAAGAATCCATTGCAAGATCTGGATTTGAGGCTAATGAAGTTGAGCATACTATTTTTGGTAATGTTATTCATACAGAACCCAGAGATATGTATGTGAGTAGAGTTATTGCACTTCAGGCTGGAATGGACAAAGCATCTGCTGCGTTGACTGTAAATAGACTTTGTGGCTCAGGGCTTCAGGCAATTGTAAGTGCTTCTCAAATTCTCATGCTTGGAGATGCTTCAGTTGCAATGGCAGGAGGTGTAGAAGTTATGTCAAATGGTATCAGAGTAAATACTATTGCACCAGGGTTGTTTGCCACTGCAATGCTTGCAGGAATGAGTGACGAAGTTCAAAAAAGCTTAATTGCTACTACTATCTTTCCCAAACGTTTAGGGACACCTTTGGAGTATGCAATGTTAGTAGAAAGCATTGTGACTAACGTATTACTTAATGGTGAAACTATTAGACTTGATGGTTCAGTTCGTTTAGCTCCTAGATAATATACATAGTGCATTTTATTTATGAAACTTAAGCCAAAATATTTTGAAGATTTTGAGGTAGGTTTAAATTTTGAATCTGAACCTACCTTAGTAACAAAGGACGAGATAATTGACTTTGCTTCAAAATACGACCCACAATCATTCCACTTAGATGAAGAAGCTGCTAACAATGGACCATTTGGTAAATTAACATCAAGTGGATTTATGACACTAGGTAAATCATTTACACAAATTTTTAAAACTGGTGTTTATGATGGAACAAGCATGGGTGCTTGGGGAATTGACGAGCTAAGGTGGACTAAACCTGTGTATCCGGGCGATTTATTAAAAACAAAAATAGAAGTTCTAGAAGCAAAAAAATCAGCAAAAACCCCTAGAAGAGGTACTGCAAGGTTAAAGCATACTGTAACAAATCAAAATAATGAAATTGTTATGATATGGATATCTAACCAAATGCTTAGGACAAAGTCTTAATTTTATAAAAAAGCTTTCATTGCAGCCACTAACGCAACTCCATAAACAATCATAAATAATAGCAATGTATTAATTGAAAATCCCTTCATGAATGAAGCTTTAGCTAATTGAGAGGCTTGAAAAATTAAATCTGGCCATGTGTATGATACAAAATCACCTTGTGTAAAAATCACTTTAATTTTACCGTTAGCATCTACAACTGGCAATCTTCTGAATCTGTCATTTGACATTATTCTTAACCAATCAAGAACATCATCATTTTCATTGGCTACCCTTGGGTTAGGGGTCATTATGTCTTCTAGTTTGGTGGTTTTAGGTGATTTGTTATTTTTCACTAACTTTTTTAAGATGTCTCTTTCTGTAACAATACCAATAACTTTTTGTTTATTATCTACAATGACAACCGATCCATAATTTTTATCAGCCATGACGGTGATTGCATCAGACACTTTATCTTTTCCTAAGAATGTAATAGGTTGTGGTTTAGATTTAAATTCTGGCCTATCTATGAGACGACCACCTTTGCGGGTTTCCAAAATTTACCTCATTTTATTATTATGACTTGATATATATATGTATATATATACAAATCATTTTTGTTGAAACAAGCTATGAAGTCTTAATTCAAAATAAATTTTATATTTGATTAATATTTATCCAGCCTTCATATCCCTCATCCATGCTAAATACATTTTTGAAACCATGATGACTGAAAAAATTGGCAGCTGATTGGCTTGAGTTGCCATGATAACAGTAAATTAAAATTATTTCGTTCTTATCTTTTTCTTTAAGAAAGTTTTGAATATTTAAATCTTCAACATGAATGGCATTATCAATATGCCCATTCTTGAACGAATTGTAATCTCTTATATCTATTAAGATTAGATCATCTTTTGATAAAAGATCTTTTGCATCTTTAATTGAAATACGATTGTAAGACATTTTGTTTTATAAAGCTTCGATAATAACTGCTATTCCTTGTCCTCCCCCAATACACATAGTAGCAAGACCATATTTTCCTTTACGTTT
>CACHVW010000056.1 GCA_902583415.1 uncultured SAR116 cluster alpha proteobacterium
ACGTTCAGAGCTTAGATCAATTTCAGTTGACAACGAAAAAGTTCAGAAAAAACTAGAAAAGTTATCCCATCATTTTGATGGAGTTATCCAAACTTTAGAAAACAGGTTCAATGATAGAGTTGATAAATTACAAAGAGGAGATGAACTTCTTCCAGGTGTAATGAAGATGGTTAAAGTCTTCGTTGCAGTTAAAAGAAAATTACAATCTGGTGATAAGATGGCTGGAAGGCATGGTAATAAAGGTGTTATTTCTAAGATCATTCCTGCTGAAGATATGCCGTATTTAGAAGATGGAACTTCAGTCGATGTAGTGTTAAACCCATTAGGTGTTCCATCTAGAATGAATGTTGGCCAAATACTGGAGACTCATTTAGGATGGGCTGCATCAGGATTAGGCCATAAAATTGGGAAGATGATGTCAGACGGCAATGAATCTAGTAGTAAAAATATTAGAAAATTTCTTTCACAAATTTATGGTGAGAAGCAAATTAAGTCAGATTTTTCTATACTAGATGATGAAGCTATTGTTAAACAAGCAACTAACTTACGAAGAGGAGTCCCAATGGCAACTCCAGTCTTTGACGGTGCGAGTGAAGCAAATGTTAAAGATATGCTTAAGTTAGCAGATTTAGACGAAACTGGTCAGGTTTGGCTAACAGATGGAAGAACTGGTGAGATTTTTGATAGAAAAGTTACCGTAGGATATATTTATATGTTAAAGCTTCATCATTTAGTAGATGATAAAATACATGCAAGGTCGATTGGTCCATATTCTCTAGTTACACAGCAACCCCTGGGGGGTAAGGCCCAATTTGGAGGACAAAGATTTGGAGAAATGGAAGTTTGGGCGCTTGAAGCATACGGAGCTGCTTACACACTTCAAGAAATGTTAACAGTCAAATCTGATGATGTTTCTGGTAGGACTAAAGTTTATGAATCTATTATTAGAGGGGACGATGATTTTGAAGCAGGAATTCCAGAGTCATTTAATGTTTTAATAAAAGAATTAAAATCACTTGGACTAAACGTTAACATGGAATTAGTTGATTAATATTTAATATTATAAACCAAGAATGGAAATGCAATATGAATGAACTTATAAATACATTTGGGCAAACAGGATCAACTCAGAGTTTTGATCAAATTAGTATTTCTATAGCTTCTCCTGAAGCTATAAAAAGTTGGTCCTTTGGTGAAATAAGAAAACCTGAAACTATAAATTACAGAACTTTCAAGCCTGAACGTGATGGGCTTTTTTGTGCTAAAATCTTCGGGCCAGTAAGAGATTACGAATGTTTATGTGGTAAGTACAAAAGAATGAAATACCGAGGAATCATTTGTGAAAAATGTGGTGTTGAAGTTACTCTTTCTAAAGTTAGAAGAGAAAGAATGGGTCATATTGATTTAGCGTCACCAGTTGCGCACATTTGGTTTCTAAAGTCATTACCATCAAGAATTGGTTTGCTAGTCGATATGACACTTAAAGATCTTGAAAGAGTTCTTTATTTTGAGTATTTTTTAGTCACAGAACCTGGATTGACATCCTTGAATAAAGGACAATTGCTAAGTGAAGATGATTATGAAAATGCTCTTGATGAATTTGGTGATGAGAGTTTTGAGGTATCAATCGGTGCTGAGGCAATTAAAAAAATATTAATTGATATGAATTTGGATGAAGAGATTATAAAAATTCGAGAGGAATTAATTAATACTGGCTCTGAAATTAAAAGAAAAAAATTAGTGAAAAGACTTAAGCTTGTAGAGTCATTTTTACAATCAGGAGCCAAGCCTGAATGGATGATACTAGATGTAGTACCTGTAATACCTCCCGAACTGAGGCCATTAGTTCCACTTGATGGAGGAAGATTTGCTACTTCTGATTTAAATGATTTGTATAGGAGAGTTATTAACAGAAATAATCGACTAAAAAGACTTTTAGAGTTAAGAGCTCCTGATATTATTATCCGTAATGAAAAAAGAATGCTACAGGAATCTGTTGATGCATTGTTTGATAATGGTAGAAGAGGTCGTGTTATAACAGGCGTTAATAAAAGGCCACTTAAATCGTTATCAGACATGCTCAAAGGTAAACAAGGTAGATTTAGGCAAAATCTTCTTGGTAAAAGAGTTGATTATTCAGGAAGATCAGTAATTGTTGTAGGTCCTGACTTAAAGTTACATCAATGTGGTCTTCCAAAAAAAATGGCTTTAGAATTATTTAAACCATTCATTTATTCTAAACTTGAACTATATGGTTTGGCAAGTACTGTTAAAGCTGCAAAAAGGATGGTCGAAAAAGAAAGGCCTGAAGTTTGGGACATTTTGGAGGAGGTTATTAGAGAACATCCTGTTTTGCTGAATAGGGCACCAACTTTACATAGATTAGGTATTCAGGCATTTGAACCAGTTCTAATTGAAGGTAAGGCTATTAATTTGCATCCACTTGTTTGTACTGCATTTAACGCTGATTTTGATGGTGATCAGATGGCTGTTCACGTGCCTCTTTCTCTTGAAGCACAATTAGAAGCTAGGGTGCTTATGATGTCAACAAATAATATACTTTCGCCATCTAGTGGAAAGCCTATAATCGTGCCTTCTCAAGATATAATTTTGGGATTATATTACTTATCTATGGTTAGTGAAGGTCAAAAAGGTGAAGGTATGATTTTTTCAAAACCTGCTGAAGCTTTGATGGCATTAGACAATTCTCAAGTTCATTTACAGGCTAAAGTAAAAATCAGAGTTGAAACATATGATGGTGAAGGAAATAAATTGATTGAATTAGTTGAAACCACTCCTGGTAGAGCAAAAATATCAACACTATTACCTTCTCATAGTTCAGTTGATTATAATACTGTAAATAAATTAATGACAAAAAAAGAAGTAACTAATGTTATTGATTATGTTTATAGACATTGTGGCCAAAAAGATACTGTAATTTTTTGTGATAAATTAATGGCAATGGGATTTAGGTATGCTTGTAATGCTGGAATATCGTTTGGAATTTCTGACCTAGAAACTCCAAAAGAAAAATATGATTTAATGATGAAGGCAGAAAAACAAGTTAAAGATTTCGAGCAACAATATCAAGATGGATTAATTACTCAAGGTGAAAAATACAATAAAGTTGTTGATGTATGGTCCAAGTGTTCTGACGATGTAGCAGCTGAAATGATGAAAAACATTTCAACTATTAAAACAGGTGAGCCTGTGAATTCAGTTTGGATGATGGCACATTCCGGAGCTAGGGGGTCAGCAGCGCAAATTAAGCAACTTGCAGGTATGCGTGGACTTATGGCTAAACCTTCAGGGGAAATTATTGAAACACCTATAAAGTCTTCATTTAAAGATGGTCTAAATGTTCTAGAGTATTTTAATTCAACTCATGGAGCCAGAAAAGGTCTGGCTGATACAGCTTTGAAAACTGCAAATTCTGGTTATTTAACAAGAAGATTAGTTGACGTTGCTCAAGATTGTATTGTTACTGAGGCTGATTGTGGTACCGAAAATGGTTTTGTTATGAGAGCTGTTATTGAAGGTGGTGATATAATAGAGCCTCTTGCAGAAAGAATTTTAGGAAGAACAACTGCTTCAGAAATTATAAATACTAAAGATAATTCAGTTATTGTAGATAAAGGTATTATAATTTCAGAAGACGATATTGAAAAGATTGAAAAAGCAGGTGTTGATCAAGTTAAAGTTAAGTCTGCACTTACTTGTGAAACTCAACCAGGAATATGTGCTTCATGTTATGGAAGAGATCTTGCTAGGGGAACGCCAGTAAATATTGGTGAAGCTGTTGGTGTAATCGCAGCTCAATCAATAGGCGAGCCCGGTACACAGCTTACAATGAGAACATTTCATATCGGTGGAGCTGCCCAACGTGGTGCTGAGCAATCAAAGATAGAAGCCCCTTTTGATGGTAAAATACGTTTAGATAATACTTCGTTAGTGACTACAGAAGATGGAAGTGAAATTCTTCTTTCTAGATCATCAGAAATGATCATTTTAGATGATCAAGGTCGAGAAAAGGCACGTTATCGTCTTCAATATGGAGCTAAGTTATTAAAAAAAGATGGTTCTAAAGTTAAAGCAGGTGAAATATTAGCCGAATGGGATCCCTACACTATACCTATTATTACCGAAAAAGAAGGCACAGCACACTATGTCGACCTTGTTGAGGGTGTTTCAATGAGAGAAATAATAGATGAGTCTACAGGTATTGGTAGTCGAGTAGTTATGGACTGGAAACAACAAACTGGGGGATCAAATTTAAGGCCAAGAATAACGCTTAGAGATGAAAATGGTGAAGTGATTAATTTACCAAATGGCTTAGAGGCCAGATACTTCATGTCCATGAACGCTGTTTTGAGTGTTGAGAATAAAAGCAAGGTAAAAGCTGGTTCTGTTCTAGCTCGTATCCCACGTGAAAGCTCAAAGACTAGAGACATTACGGGGGGCTTGCCTAGGGTTGCAGAGCTTTTTGAGGCGAGAAAACCGAAGGATTTTGCAATAATCTCTGAAAGCGATGGTGTGGTTGAGTTTGGTGCTGATTATAAAGCTAAGAGAAGAATTAGGGTCGTACCACAAGATAGTGAAAATGAACCTGTTGAATATATGGTTCCCAAAGGAAAACTTTTGGCTGTTCAAGAAGGCGACTTTATTAGGAAAGGAGATATGATTATCGACGGTAGTCCTGTACCACATGATATCTTAAATATTTTAGGTATAGAGGCCTTAGCTGATTATTTGGTTAAAGAAGTTCAGGATGTGTATAGATTACAAGGTGTTAAAATTAACGATAAGCATATTGAGGTTATTGTAAGACAAATGTTACAAAAAATAGAAATCACCGACCATGGTGGAACAACATTTCTAAATGGAGAGCATGTTAATAGGCTAGAGTTTAAAAGAGCAAATGAAAAAGCTGTTAAAGATGGTGTTGAGCCAGCTATGGGTGTGTCTGTTTTACTAGGTATAACTAAAGCTAGTTTGCAAACAGAAAGCTTTATTTCTGCAGCATCTTTCCAAGAAACTACCAGAGTTTTAACTGAAGCTGCTGTTTCTGGTAAATCTGATATGTTGTCAGGGTTAAAAGAGAATGTTATCGTAGGTAGATTAGTTCCTGCTGGTACAGGATCCGTAGTTAACAAGCTTAGGATGACGGCTAATCGGAGGGATAAAGAAATTCTAGAAAATTTGAAAAAAGAAGAGGAAGAACTGACGGACGAAAACGATGAGGAGTTAATTTAATTATTATAAAAAATAATTTAAATACTTTATGTTTTTGTTCTTGACCAATTCATCAGTTAAGAATACAATTCCGCGATATTGAGTTCTGGTTGTAATTATTAGATTAGACGCTAGCTCAATAGTTAATTTACTCTAATGTATTTTATATCATTAGCATTATAAAGGAAACATAAATGCCTACAATTAATCAGCTAATAAGGCATGGCCGGATTAAGCCAATTAATAAAACAAAAGTACCTGCAATGCAGTCATGTCCTCAAAAACGTGGTGTATGTACACGTGTTTACACAACAACCCCAAAAAAACCTAACTCAGCTTTGAGAAAAGTTGCCAGGATCAGGCTTACAAATGGTTTTGAAGTTACTTCTTATATCCCTGGTGAAGGTCATAATCTACAAGAGCATTCTGTTGTAATGATAAGAGGTGGAAGAGTAAAAGATCTACCTGGTGTAAGATATCATGTTATTCGTGGTACTTTGGATACTCAAGGTGTTGCAGATAGGCGACAACGTAGATCTAAATATGGTGCTAAGAGACCTAAATAAAAGAAAGTGATTTAATGTCTAGAAGAAGAAAAGCAATTAAAAGGCAAATCATGCCGGATCCAAAATTCAACGATAAGATTGTTTCAAAATTCACTTCTTGTCTGATGTATGATGGTAAAAGGTCAACTGCTGAAAAGATAGTTTATGGTGCCTTTGAAGTTATACATAAAAAAATTGGTACCGAGCCTATAAAAGTTTTCCATGAAGCTCTTGAAAATGTTCAACCCCAACTTGAGGTAAGATCAAGAAGAGTAGGTGGGGCTACTTATCAAGTTCCAGTCGAAGTTAGGTCTGATAGAGCTTTAGCTCTGGCAATTAGATGGCTCATAAATAGTAGTCGAAATAGATCTGAAAACTCAATGACTGAAAGATTGAGTGGAGAGTTAATGGATGCCTCTTCAAACAGAGGAGCATCAGTAAAAAAGAAAGAAGATACACATAAAATGGCTGAAGCTAATAAAGCTTTTTCACATTATCGTTGGTAGTTAATAAATAGGTATTAAAATGGCTCGTGGATATAATTTAAATAGATATAGAAATTTTGGTATTATTGCCCATATTGATGCTGGTAAAACTACCACTTCTGAAAGAGTGTTGTATTATACAGGTAGATCTCACAAAATTGGCGAAGTTCATGATGGTAATGCTACTATGGATTGGATGGAGCAAGAACAAGAACGAGGTATTACAATCACTTCAGCTGCAACAACATGTTTTTGGACTAGAACCGAAGATGGTAAAAATTTTGACAAATATTATGGCTCAACAGAAGATGAAGCTAAATTTAGATTTAATATCATAGATACTCCTGGACATGTCGATTTTACAATAGAAGTTGAAAGATCCCTAGCTGTACTTGATGGAGCTGTTGTTGTTTTAGACGCAAATGCAGGAATTGAGCCTCAAACAGAAACTGTTTGGCGTCAAGCTGATAGGTATAAGGTGCCAAGAATTGTTTTTGTCAATAAAATGGACAAAATTGGAGCTGATTTTTTTAAATGCGTAAGTATGGTAAAAGACAGAACAGGTGCTACTCCATTACCAATAAATTTACCAATAGGCGCAGAAAATGGTTTCTCAGGATTGGTTGATCTGGTTTCTTTGAAAGAGTGGGTTTGGGACTCAGAAGATTTGGGCGCATCATGGACCATTCGTGAAATAAGAGATGAATTAATAGAAAAAGCTAAAGAGTTGAGAGCGGAACTAATTGAGCTTGCTGTTGAGCAAGATGATGAATGGATGGAAAAATATTTAGATGGTGAAGAGCCTGACGAAATTTCTTTAAGAAAACTTATAAGAAAAGGAACATTAGCGATGAACTTTGTTCCAATCTTGTGTGGATCAGCCTTTAAAAATAAAGGCGTTCAAACCATGCTCAACTCAGTTATAGACTATCTTCCTGATCCACTCGATGTTCCAGCCTATGTTGGCTTTCTTCCTGGAGACAAAACAGAAACGAGAAATGTCGAAAGGAAAGCTAGTGATGCAGAACCTTTCTCTGGTTTAGCATTTAAGATTATGAATGATCCTTTTGTAGGCTCACTTACATTCTTAAGAATATACTCTGGTTCTATTAAAAAAGGTGATTCTCTTCTTAATTCTACCAAAGGTAAAAAAGAACGTGTTGGTAGAATGATGATGATGCATTCAAATAATAGGGAAGAAATTGACGAAGCGTTTGCTGGTGATATTGTTGCATTAGCTGGAATGAAAGAAACGACAACAGGTGATACATTATGTGATCCGCTAAAAGCCGTTGTTTTAGAAACAATGTCTTTTCCTAATCCAGTTATAGAGATAGCTGTAGAGCCAAAATCAAAAAATGATCAAGAAAAAATGTCTACAGGGCTTGCAAGATTGGCTGCTGAGGATCCTTCATTTCAAGTTTCTACTGATATAGAGTCAGGTCAAACTATAATGAAAGGTATGGGTGAGTTGCATTTAGATATTTTGATTGACCGTCTTAAACGAGAATTCAAGGTTGAGGCAAACATAGGTGCGCCACAAGTTGCTTACAGGGAAACTATAACGAAAGAAGTAGAAGTTGATTACACTCATAAAAAACAATCTGGTGGTTCAGGGCAATTTGCAAGAGTTAAAATGACATTTTCACCAAATCCAGACCAAGAGTTTGAATTTGTCAACTCAATAAAAGGTGGTAATATTCCATCTGAGTATATTCCGGGAGTTGAAAAAGGTTTAATTCAAGCAAAGGAATCTGGAATAATTGCAGGCTTCCCTGCAATAGACTTTAAAGTTAACCTTCATGATGGTGCTTTCCACGATGTTGACTCATCTGTTATGGCATTTGAAATTGCAGCAAGGGCTGCTTTTAGAGAGGGTATGACAAAAGCTTCACCAGTCTTACTTGAGCCAATAATGAAAGTTGAATGTGTAACGCCTGAAGAATACATGGGTGATATTATTGGAGACTTAAATAGTAGACGTGGGCAAGTAAGTGGTATGGATGCAAGAGGCAATGCACAGGTTATTAATGCCATGGTTCCATTAGCTAATATGTTTGGTTACGTAAATAATTTAAGATCTATGAGTCAGGGAAGAGCTCAGTATACAATGATTTTTGATCATTATGATCAAGTA
>CACHVW010000057.1 GCA_902583415.1 uncultured SAR116 cluster alpha proteobacterium
CAAACCCTCTTGCCCACGAGGCAAAGAAAAAAGTACTTAATGTACAAGAATGAGATTGAGCCTCGTTGTTTTTAGCTGGTTTAATTAGTTGAGCAGATCCAGCTACTACATTATCTAATTTTCCAATAATTAAAACTCTTTCTGGTATAAGCAAAACCCCTTTCCAATAATCTTGAAGTGTTTTTAATGATGGAGGTGAAATCCATCCAAAACCTCCTCCAGCTAAAATTGCCTCTTCAGTTGCGTCACATAATTCTTGTAAATCAACTTTACTTAGAGTTTTACATAGTTCAGCTTTAACATTGTATTTTGATAATTTCGTTTCCATTTAATCTCTCTAATATTAGGGACACCATTTAAGCCAGTTATATATAAATTTTTGACCCGAATTACCACTTTTTTCTGGATGAAATTGAACTCCTATATAATTATCTTTCCCAATTATTGCTGGGATTATTTGGTTATAATAAGTGTTAGCTATTATTTGATTGGTATTTTTACTTTCTAAAGCAAAAGAGTGAACAAAATAAAATTGTTCATTTTCAGTAATATTTTCTAAAAGAGGATGATTATTATAGTCAAATTGTAAATTATTCCATCCCATATGTGGAATTTTATAATCCCTGCCAAGATAGTCTTCACCCTTTTGCACAATTTTTTTGAAGTAACCATCAAGCCAACAAAATCCTTTAGTTCTTTGTTTTTCAAGACTATAATCAACCATTAGCTGCATACCCACACAAATTCCTAAAAATTTTTTTCTATTATTTATAACTTCATTTGTTAATAATTTGACCAGACCTTTAATATCTTCTAGACCTTTTTTGCAGTCAGGGAATGACCCAACACCAGGTAGAATTAAATGATCTGCTTTAGAAATTAATTCTAATTCATTAGTAACTTGAATTGTAAAATTTAATTTATTAGTTTTAACAGAATTTTTAAATGCATTTTCTACAGATCTTAAATTACCCGAACCATAATCGATTATAACTAGGTTCATATTACTTGTTTCCTGTTAAGGTTCCTTTTGTTGATGGAACATTTTCTAAGTTTCTAAAATCAAGTTGAATCGCACTTTTAAGAGAAACAGCCATAGACTTAAAACATGATTCTATTATGTGGTGTGTGTTTTGACCATAAACATTCTCAATATGAAGTGTGATTTCTGCAGATTGCGAAAAAGATTGAAAAAATTCTTTAAATATTTCAGTTTCTATATCTTTTATTGTTACATTAGGTAGGTAAACATTCCAAACTAACCAAGGACGACCAGATATGTCAATACAACATCTGGTTAGACACTCATCCATAGGTAAATAACTGAAACTATATCTTTTTATGCCTTTCTTATTACCTAATGCTTTATTGATAGCTTTACCAAGTGCCCAACCCACATCTTCCATTGTATGATGTGAATCAATTTCAAGATCGCCATTACATTTTATATCAATGTCAATTAAGCTATGTTTTGAGAGTTGCTGGATCATATGATCAAAAAAAGGTAAACCTGTTGTTATTGAATGTTTACCACTACCATCTAAGTTAACACTTACTCTAATCTCAGTTTCTTTAGTATTTCTATCAACAGTAGAAGCTCTATCATGAATTTTTTTAGTCATTTATCATCCATAATTAATAATTAAATTTTTTTGAATCTATTTTTTATTCTTACCAATAAAGCTCCTTCGCCTCCAAATTGACTTGGTGCCACATTAAAACTTACAACATATTGGTTTAATGATTTATCACTTAACCATTTTGGCACTTCCTCCTTTAAAGCGCCTTTATTATTTTGTCCTTTTCCTGTTATAATTAAAACATTCCGTATATTTTTTTCATAACAATTAGAAAAAAATTTCTGTAATAATAACCTAGCAGAATATAGTGTATAACCATGAAGATCTAAGCTCATATCTGGTTCTATTTTTTTTCTCCTAAAATTTTTAAAACTATTTGATGGTTTTTCTTTTTTTATGAAAATTTTATTCTTGCTTGGTTTTCTTTTTTTTAGGCTTTCTTTTTTTAAGATTAAAACTGATTTTTCAAAGTCAGAGACATAATTTTCCCATATTTTTTTATCGTTTTTTGATATTGAAATCATATTTTCAATTACTTCTAGTTTCTACGAGTGTCCAATTGGGATTATTATCGTTTATTTTTTTTTCAAAAACCCACTCATCTTTTACAAGAATTTCATTTTCAGGATCTCCATCAATGATTTGATCGTTTTTATCCATTAACGCTCTTAATTGAAAAGTCTCAAAAGTTACGCTTAACTTTATAGATGTTTTGGTTATTGTTGCTTTAGTTATTTTATTTTCTTTTATCGATTTCAAATCAATAACAAGTGTTTCTTGCTCTTTGTTCCTGTCATCAATAGCGGATTTAAAGCTTTTGAAGACTGATGGTTTAGTAAAGTTTTTAATGTTTTCTAAATTTCCACTAACAAAGCTTTCTAAAACCATTTCAAAAAAATTTTTGGATCCTGACAAGAAATCATTAACATCAAAATTAGGATCAATATTTGAAATTTTATTTAATTCTAAGTCTACAACATTATCTTTGTTAGATTTTAAAGGAACCACATTAGTAAATTGTTTATCTTTATTTTTCTCATTTACATTTGTCTCTTCAAAGCCCGTTTTTGTACCCAATATATTTTTAAGTCTAAAAATAAGAAAGATTGCTATTACGCCAAAAATTAAAATATCAATAAACGGGAAACTGTTTTGCATGTTTTTTAACCACCATTACTTAGAATATTATTGCAATTTTATTATACAAAAAAAATTAAAAATTAATATTCATTATTATTTATTTCATATATACATACGAGTAACTAATTATTTAGAGAATTAAATGAGTAATGTAAACGTAAATAAAAACGATAGTATCAAAATAATAAAAAATTTTATTCAAGACTTATCCTTCGAGAACCCTCAAAACGTTAATGAAAATAATTCTATTAATAACAGCAACAGCGACATAGATGTAAACATGAATGTCGTTTATAAACCTTACAACAACAATTTTTTTAGTCTTAACTTAAAATATACTCTAGATTGTTCTTCTAAAAAGAATAAGAAAAAATTATTTAATCTTGAGTTAGATTATTTTGGATTTTTTGAAATTTTAGAAACAGATAATCATAATCAAAAATTACTTACTGAAAAAGGTATAAAATTGTTGTTCCCTTTTGCTAAAGAAATAATTGAAGACATTACTCGAAAAGGTGGAAGTGTTCCCATTTTATTAAATGAGGTAAACCTTAATCTTAAAAAAGTTAATTATTAATTTTATCCCAAATACTATTCTTTATTGTCTGAATGCTTTTTAGATGCAATTTATAATCTTCTTTATTAATGTTTAAATGATTAACTTTCTTTAAACTCATATCTTTATAGTACTCTTCTAGATCAAATAAGTGGTCTTTTTCTGCAGAACTAATTTTTTCCGTTATATTCTCAAAATCTAATTTTGATTGTCTTCCTCCTATTAATTCTAAATATACAGAGGCTAAAAGTTTAGCATCCTTTATGGCGCCATGGATTTCTCTTCCTTTCAAATCAATATTATATTTTCTACAAAGTGAGTCTAAGCTGACTGATTGGCCTATGAACTTTTTTTTTGCTAAAACAAGTGTGTCTATAATTTTGTCATCATTTAATTCTTTCATATTACATCTGGTTAATTCTGAATTCAAAAAACCAACATCAAAGGATGCATTATGAATAATAATTTTACTATTTGATATATAATTAATAAACTCTTCGGCTATCTCTGAAAATTTTGGTTTATCCTTCAAGAATTCTCTACTTAATCCATGTACTTCTTGTGCCCTTTTGTCCGAATTTCTCTCTGGATTTAAGTAATAATGCAAAAGATCTCCCGTTGGCAAATGATTTTCCAACTCAATTATACCTATTTCAACAATCCTATGACCGTCTTCATGATCCAATCCAGTAGTTTCGGTGTCTAGAACCAATTCTCTTGTCATTTTATTTTCCTCTGAATTTTATTTTAAGCAAATAAAATATAACTATAATGAATGTTACTAATTTACCAAAAGATGTGTTTATTATATAAGGTGTTTTCTTTTTTTTCTTTTCAAAACTCCATTGTGAATTATTTATTAGTCTAAATTTTTTTTCGGTCATATAGGCTCTAATTAAGACTCTTCTTTTTTGAATTTTTTTTGTAGTATGAACTAAAAAAATATAATCACATTCTTTATCCATTCCTGTTTCATATAATAATGGTATGTCTAATCCAACTAAAAAATATTTCTCCGATTGTCTTAAAAACGATGTTCTTTCTTTTTTGACAAGTGGATGTATAATCCCTTCTAATTTTTTTCTTTCGTTTTTACTCTCAAATATTTTTTTACTTAGAACATTTTTATTAATTTTTTTTTGTTTTTGATGAAACGATACTGATTCGGGCCAAATCCTTGAAATTTTTTCTATAATATCGTAATTTTTTTCTAATATTTCTTTTACTACTCTATCTGAGTCAAAAACAGGTATTTTAAAAATTCTTAACATATTAGAAACAGTTGTTTTACCCATACCTATTGAACCTGTTATGCCAATTATTATCATGAAGGAATTTCTTTACTGAATAAATTGTTGATAATCATTATTTTGTCTTAATGCTTTTTATTTTTTTTTCCTTTTAAATATTTATCCAAATTTTAAATACATGTTAATAAAGTTAAATTTTAAGATTATTATTTGTGAATAACTTTAATTGCTAATATAATTCAATAAGAAAATTTTTAAAAATATGTGGATAAAATATTTTTTTTCTTTTATTCACAACTTTATTAAAAACTACAACATCATACAACTTTTTTAATAAGAGTATTTTTTTGTGAAAGAAAATTTAGTTAGTAAAACTCTTAAAGGTCGTAAATTGGATATTCCTATTTGGTTTCTACGACAAGCAGGTAGACATATTCCTGAATATTTTGAAATTAGAAAAAAAGAAACAAATTTTATAAACTTTTGCTTGAACGAAGATCTAATAATCGAAAGCACAAATTTACCATTAAAGTATTACAACCTTGATGCAGCGATAATATTTTCTGATATTTTAATGATACCTTGGGCTATGAATCGAAATGTTAAATTTACAAAAAATTTTGGTCCTTCTTTGAGTCCAATGATTCCTAATGAAACAAAAATTCTTCAAAATATATCTATATGTTCTAAACTTGAACCTTTAAAAAACTCAATTAAATATATTAGAAAGACATTACCAAAAAATATAGGTTTAATTGGATTTGCTGGCGCTCCCTGGACTTTGGCTTGCTATATGATTGAAGGAAAAGGAAGTAAAGATTTTATAAATACTAGAAAAGCTCTTTGGAGTTCACCTAAATGGTTTATGCAATTAATTGAAACACTCGTAGTTTATATTGCTGATAAGTTAGAAATGCAAGCTAGAGCTGGTGCTGATATCTTGATGCTTTTCGACTCATGGTCTCATATGATACCTAATAACTTCTTTAATGATTGTGCAATAAAACCAACGGCAAGAATTATTGATATTTTAAGATCTAGGAAAATTTTTATTCCTATTATTGGTTTTCCATTT
This sequence comes from uncultured SAR116 cluster alpha proteobacterium, assembly GCA_902583415.1. Taxonomy (GTDB): domain Bacteria; phylum Pseudomonadota; class Alphaproteobacteria; order Puniceispirillales; family Marisalimonadaceae; genus Marisalimonas. The sequence goes on from CACHVW010000057.1 coordinate 5,602, forward strand.
AAAGCAGGAGCATCTATTGTAAGATATTCTTTTGAAAGTAAAGTTGATTGTATTGCGTTAGATTGGTCAGTTGATTTACGTTGGGCAGCAACGAATCTTAATAAAGATATTGCTGTACAAGGAAATCTTGACCCAGCTTCGCTTATTCCATCTCATAGTGAATATTTAAGTCAGAATGTTTTAGCTTGTTTAGATATTATGAAAGACAAGAGATTTATATTTAATGTTGGCCATGGTCTAACTCCAGATTGTAAGATTGATAACGTAAAAGAAGTTATTAATATTGTCAGAAATTATAATAGGTAAATATAACTATTGTTTTATGATGTAATTAAATCTTTTCATTTGATTTCAATAATATCCTGGATGGTGGGATTATTATACTTACCGAGGCTTTTTGTGTATCATAATGATACTAAAATTTTAAGTGAAATGGATAAGACATTTTTACTAATGGAGTACAGGCTGTTGAATTACATAATGACACCAGCTCTAGTCATTACTTACGTTTTAGGTTTTGTTTTATTATACGATAATACTTATTTTCTAAGTGAAAATTATTTTTTAATTAAATTATTTTTAGTTTTTTGTTTAACTATATTTCATTTCTATTTATCTATTCTTTACAAAGATTTTAAAAAAGGGTATAGACAAAAGAATACTAAATTTTACAGAATAATAAACGAAATTCCTACTCTACTAATGATTTCTATTATTCTCTTGATTTTAGTCAAGCCAAATTTCCAAATTATATAAATTTCCAAAAATGAGAATTAAATGCATTTAAAAGAACTTAAAGCAAAAAACCCCTCAGATTTATTAACTTATGCTGAGAGTTTAGAAATAGAAAACGCTAGCACTTTAAGGAAACAGGACATGATGTTTGCCTGTCTAAAAAAGCTTGCTGACAATGAAATAGCAATATATGGAGATGGAGTGCTTGAAGTCTTATCTGATGGATTTGGCTTCTTAAGATCACCCGAGTCTAATTATCTTGCTGGGCCAGATGACATTTATATATCCCCTAATCAAGTTAGAAAATTTGGTCTTCGTACAGGTGACACAGTTGAAGGTCAAATAAGAGCCCCCAAAGACGGCGAAAGATATTTTGCATTATTGAAAGTTGAATACATAAATTTTGAAGCCCCAGAATCTGTTCGTCATAGGATAAATTTTGATAATTTAACACCTCTTTACCCACAAGCAAAAATTAATTTTGAAACTGAATTTGATCCAAACAATAAAGATATAACAACTCGAGTTGTAGAAATGGTTGCTCCTATGGGAAAAGGACAACGTGGTTTAATTGTTGCTCCACCTAGAACAGGTAAGACAATGATGTTACAATCAATAGCACAAGCTATATCTAAAAATCATCCTGAGATTTATCTAATTGTTTTATTAATTGATGAAAGACCTGAAGAAGTAACAGATATGCAAAGATCTGTTAATGGCGAAGTTATTAGCTCAACCTTTGATGAACCTGCTTCTAGACACGTTCAGGTTACTGATATGGTTATAGAAAAGGCTAAAAGATTAGTGGAACACAAACGAGATGTTGTAATTTTATTGGACTCTATAACTAGGTTGGCTAGAGCCTACAATACTGTAATACCATCTAGTGGTAAGGTGCTAACAGGTGGAGTTGATGCAAATGCTCTTCAAAGACCAAAAAGATTCTTTGGTGCAGCAAGAAACATTGAAGATGGAGGCTCTTTAACTATTATCGCCACTGCATTGGTTGAAACAGGGTCAAGAATGGATGAAGTGATTTTCGAAGAATTCAAAGGTACCGGTAATAGTGAAGTAATACTTGACAGAAAATTATCGGATAAACGAACTTTTCCAGCCATTGATGTAACTAAGTCAGGCACAAGAAAAGAAGAGCTTTTAGTTGAAAAAGACACATTGTCCAGGATGTGGGTCTTGAGGAGAATTTTGATGCAAATGGGGCCTGTAGACGCAATGGATTTTCTCTCAGACAAACTTAAACAGAGTAAATCTAACGACGATTTCTTTAGAGCAATGAATAAATAGGACGTTTCACGTGAAACAATTATAGAAAAAGAGCAAAAACTTGGACACAATTTTTTCTTCAGCTTCAAGTTCACAAAAAAGCGCAATTAAAATTATTAGGATTTCTGGAAGTGAAACAAGAAAAATACCTAAAATTTTTTCGTTCAAGCCAACGCAGCCTCGTGTTGCATCTCTTAGAAAAATATATGATTTAAATAATAATATCATTGATAATGCATTAATAATCTACTTTCCAGGTACAAAATCTGTAACAGGTGAGGATGTTATTGAGCTTCATATTCATGGTAGTACAATGATCGAGAAAAAAATATATGAAGTTCTTTCCAAAATAAAAAGATTTCGTATTG
>CACHVW010000058.1 GCA_902583415.1 uncultured SAR116 cluster alpha proteobacterium
AAAACTTTAATTCCGTTTACTATTGGGACTATTATTGGTTCTATAATTGGAGGTTCCATTTTTATTCAATTAGATGCGTGGTTGCTTCAGTTATCAATATCTTTATTTATATTATGGTCAGTATATGGAAAAATTCCAATTATTGGATCAAAACAAATAACAATTGGTGGTGCATTTTCAGGTTTTATGACAATGTTTTTTGGAGCATCAGGAACTCTAGTAGCAGGAATGGTAAAAACACTAAATTTAGAACCTGTAAAACATTTAGCAACACACTCAGCATTAATGTCTATACAACATTTTATTAAAGTAGTTGTATTTGGTTTTGTTGGTTTTGCTTACTCAGAATATTTTTTACTTATTTTTTTAATGATAATTAGTGGATTTGCAGGAACTATTTTAGGAAAAAAAATTTTAGTGAAATATGGAAGTAAATATTTTAAATTAATTTTAAGTACAACTCTTACAATTATTGCAATATACCTTCTTTGGAATGCTATAATGACAAGTAAAATTCTAAATGATCTTAATCTTTTTGCTTGGTAATCCAAGAATAAATCATAGGTCCACATAAACCTAAAAATGCAAAAACTAAAAACATTAGTGCAAGTGGTTGAGCAAGTATCATCCACCACGCCCCATCATACATTTTAAGTGAATGTTGTAAGTTTGTTTCCACCATCTCTCCTAAAATAAGACCGACAGCAATTGGAGCAACAGAAAATCCATGCCTTCTAGCAAAATAACCAATGACTCCAAAAATTAATGCTAACCAAACATCTAAAAGTTGACCTTGAAAAGCATATGCGCCAATCACTGATAAAGCAAAAACAATAGGCCATAGAATCTGTGTTGGTACTAATGATACTCTGGCAAATAACTTAGCAGCATAAAGACCCATCAACATAAACATCACATTTGCGACAAACATTGAACCAAAGATTTGATAAACTTTTTCTACTTGTTCAGTAAACAAATAAACGCCCGGTCTTAGACCATGTACCATTAGGCCAACAAGTATGATTGCAGTAGTTCCGCTACCTGGTATTCCTAGTACCATAGTTGGAACCATAGCTCCACCTGTGGCTGCATTATTTGCTGCTTCAGCTCCAGCAATTCCCTCAATAGCACCTTTCCCAAATTCTTTTTTATTTTTTGACCATCTTCTTGCTTCTGAGTAACCAATCATTGATGCGACAGTGGCTCCTTCAGCTGGAAGAACACCAATAAAAGTTCCAATTCCACATGATCTAAGTATGGTCTTCCAAATTTTTTTGTAATCCTCTATCGTAGGTAGTTTAACGGCTTTCATAGTTACTGTATTAATAATTTTATTAACTGTTTTTGATTGAACCAAAAGTTCAGAAATAGCAAAGAGACCTATAAATATTGGCACAAAGTGTAAACCTTCATATAATTCGTAATTACCAAACATAAATCTTTCTATTCCGGTAACACGTTCTGCGCCTATGGTTGATAGCCAAACACCAAATATACCACCTATTAAATTTTTGACTGCTCCACCTGCACTTATACTTGCAAGCATTGATAATCCAAAAACAGTTAAAGCAAAGTATTCTGGAGATCTGAATTCATAGGCAACCCTTGCTAATAGTGGTGCTGCAAAACATAAAATGATAACAGAAAAAATACCACCAACTGTACTTGATATCACCGCTATTCCCAGAGCTCGACCAGCCTCACCCTTTTGTGCAAGTGGATATCCGTCAAATGTAGTAGCTGCGGCTGCAGATGTGCCTGGAGTATTAATTAATATTGCTGTAATTGATCCTGCAAAAGTAGCAGATACATATATGGTTGCGAGTACAGCAATAGCATGAACTGGATCCATTGTAAGTGTAAACGGTAACAGCAATGCTGCCCCAGTAGTAGCACCGAGGCCTGGTAAAACACCTATGATAACACCTAATATTGTAGTGGCAAATATCAAACCTAAAAGATATGGGTCGACTACAACCGATGCCATTGCAGATATTGCTTGCTCAAACATAAATATTTTTCCTAACCATAATATAAATTCATTAATATACCCCTAGGGAATCTAATTTTTAAAACATAGTCAAATAACAAAAAAACTAACCCAGGAGTTACTGTGGCAGTCAAAAAAGCAACCCATATTCTTCTCTCACCCCACAAAATACTCATTAAAAAAATCACAACAAATATTCCAATAAACATATCAGTATAAACAGTTAACAAATAAAATAGCAGAAATAAAAACATACTTCCCCATGTGTGAAATTTCTCAAGAGTTACAGGTTTGGGATTATTTTTATAAAATTGATAAGTCATAACTCCGATCAAAATTAATTTCAAAATCATTAAAAAAATTGGGAATGATCGTGCTTGCATACTTTCACCAACTATCATTTCTGGTGAAGTATCAAGCTGTAAAGCTATAGCTATTACAGATAAAGAAAAGATAGTTAATATTAATGGTACTAAGTAGATATTTTTCATAATGTTTAAAGAAAGACCTCCCATAAATTGAGAGGTCTTTTATCTTTTTATATTATTATTTTATTTTAATAAGCCCATTTCTTTTAAGGCAGGACCGAACTCACCCACCATAAACGCAATTTGCTTACCCCATGGTCCAGATGGCTGTGGGGATGTACTATCTAACCCTGAGTTAGCAAGGTAAGCTTGATACATTGAATGTTTCATAGCTTTTTGAATACCTTTTTCCATTTCAGCAACCCTAGCCTTGTCTACACCGGCATGTGTAACAAATCCTCTAGTTGTTGATAAAACAAGGTCAATGCCCAATTCTTTTGCTGTCTTAGCTTTTGGAATTGGAGCCATTCCATTTTCTGCAAGAATAACTAGTGGACAAATATCTCCAGCTTCAACAGGTGCTGCAGCTTCTGATAAGTTTAATGTTCCAACGTCAACTTCACCAGCAACTAGTCTTGTTGCTAACTCTCCTCCACCTTTGTAAGGAATGTATTTTGGCATTTTTTGGCCAAGTCTCTTAGCCCATAAAAATACAGTTATATGATCAATGGTACCAGTGTGTGTGCCACCAAAAGTAATTTTATCGCCTTTTTTCATACCAGCAACAAAATCTTCAGGTGTCTTATAAGGACTTTTCTTACAATTAACCATCAAAATTTGTGGATCATTAGTACCCCTTGAGATTGGTGCCATGTCCTCAACTTTTAATTTTGTTTTACCCATTGCCATTGTAATTGCATGGCCAACAGTAAATGTTAATATTGTATTGCCATCAGCAGGTCTTGTCATGAAATAATTCATTGCAGCTGCACCGCCGCCACCTCTTTTATTAACAACAACCATGTCTTGCTTAAGAGTTCTTCTTGAACGAAGCATCATCATTCTTGAGTTGACGTCAGTTCCTCCGCCAGCTCCTGCATGAGTAACAACTTCAATCGCAGGCTTTTTTGAAGCCAGAGTAGGACTAGTAGTGAAAGCAATAGCTGATACTATAGCTGCCAGACCAGTTCCAACTTTGAAAAGTGTTTTAGATTTAATCATTTATTTTCCTCCGTAATGATTACCCAGCTTATGCTGGCTTTAAATACCATTAAAATAGTATTGTCTTGAGTAATTATATACTCAACCCCATTCAACATTATAGCAACTTAGAAATTTCAAATTACTTACTAAATGAATAGTTCGATTATTACGAATATAAATTATGAGTCAAGTACTACGACAAGTTAAATGATGAATTTGTTAATAGTTAAATGAAGAATTTAATTATTAGGTTTATCTTGAAAATTTGAAGTCATATTAGATCTATAAAATTCAATAACTTGCGTTCTTGTAAGGTCGGAGTTTTCTTCTTTCATAAAAACTTTAGAAATGTTTGGTGTAGCTGTAGCTAGTTGAAAAATTACAGAAAATATTGATAATGGTTCCAAATTTATCTCCTTAGAATTAAATTAAATCTGCAATCGATATGCCATTTATATTCTAAGACAAAATAAAAATTCAAATTTAAGCCTTATCGCATTGAAAATTAAAAAATTAATTTTAAATAAGTATGATTAATATTAAAAATCGAAACAATGCCAGACACTAATATCATAAAAAAGTACAATGCTTCTAATATTAATGTTCCTAGCTCTATGTTAGATTGGATGAGATCCAACCATGCAGGAGAAACAGGCGCAGTTTGGATTTATATGGGTGCTAAATGTATATTTTGGAATAAAAATATTCAGCATATGACCAAAGAACATTATGAAACTGAAAAGAATCACCTAATTGTGATGAGCCATATCCTACCTAAAAAAAGTCATAGTAAACTCCTAATTTTATGGAGAATATTAGGATTTGGTTTAGGATTTTTTTCTGCACTATTGGGCTATAGATTTTTTTGTGTAACGATTCAATCAGTGGAAACTTTTGTCGAAGAACATTACCAAGAACAAATTGATTTTTTGTACAAAAATTCTACTTCTTTTGAACTACTTAGAGTGTTAGAAAAGTGTTGTGACGAAGAAGTTGAACATCAAATTGATGCAAAACTTCAAAAGGGGAATGTTAAGAATACTAGTTTTGAGAGACTTTGGTCGAATTTAATTGGATCTGGATCAAGTCTTGCAGTAAATATTTCAAAACAATATTAGGTTTTATAATTATGAATTTAACAAAAGTTTTTTATGATGGAAAATGTGGGTTATGTAGTAAAGAAATCAATTATTACAAAAGAATAGCTCCAAAAAATACTTTCGAATGGCATGATATAGCTTCAAATCCGGAAAAATTGAAAGAGCTTCACGTTTCCCAATATGATGCTTTAATGTATTTACATGCAATCGATCAAAAATCTAACTTGAAAATTGGTGTAGACGCATTCATTTTGATATGGAGTCATCTTAAGCATTGGAAAATTTTATCTGTTTTAGTAAGAGCGCCTTTCATATACTCAATTGCTAAAATAACATATAAATTGTTTGCTAATTACAGGTTTAAAAAGCTTTCACATTGTAAAATGGCTAGTCAGAAGGTTATTTGAAATAAATGATTAAATGGATAAAAAATTTAAAATCAAAAAAAAACAGCTTTTCTGAGAAAAAAGAATCTCGGTTAGAACAGATGAAAAAAAATCCATACAAAAGAGTTGATAGTGAAAATATGACAGAAATTGAAAAAATGGATCAAGGTTTTAATGGAAAAACCTTCACTATTAATGGTATTGAAATAGATTTTTAAATTTACTAATAAATATTTTTTATACTTTGTCTTTGCATAAATTGTTATATACTCCTGATTCTTATTCAAAGGTTTATTAGGGGATTAAATATGAAAAAGTTTACAACAACATTAGCGGCTCTATTGATAATGGGGTCTGCGTCATCATTTGCAGATGGTCACAAGGTAAAAGTTGGTATGATCACCACATTATCAGGTGGTGGATCAGGTTTAGGAATTGATGTTAGAGATGGCTTTATGCTAGCAGTAAAAGGAAATAAAAATATTTCTGTAATTACAAAAGATGATCAGCGTAAGCCTGACATTGCAGTTCAGTTGGCTGATAAAATGATACAATCAGACAAAGTCGATGTGTTAACTGGAATAATCTGGTCAAACTTAGCAATGGCTGTTGTGCCAGCTACTGTAAATCAAGGTAAATTCTATTTGTCACCAAATGCTGGTCCATCAAAATTAGCAGGTAAAGGATGTCATAAGAATTATTTTAATGTTGCCTGGCAAAATGATAATTTACATGAAGCAGCAGGAGGTTATGCTAACTCTGTTGGTTTTAAAAATTCATTTATACTTGCTCCAAACTATCCTGCTGGTAAGGATGCATTAACTGGTTATAAAAGATATTTTAAAGGAAGCTTAGCTGGTGAAATTTATACAAAACTAGGTCAAAAAGATTATGCAGCAGAAATCGCACAAATAAGAGCATCAGGTGCTGATAGCGTATTCTTTTTTCTCCCAGGCGGTATGGGTATTGGCTTTATGAAGCAATTTTCACAATCTGGAATTAAACTACCAGTCGTTGGTCCAGCATTTTCATTTGACCAAGGTATTCTTAAAGCTGTAGGTGATGCAGCAATTGGTGTTAAAAACACCTCTCAGTGGTCAAAAGATATTGACAATAATGCAAACAGAAAGTTTGTGAAAGATTTTCAATCTGAATATGGAAGGCTACCTTCATTATATGCTTCTCAAGGTTATGATACAGGTAAACTTTTAATTTCAGCAATGTCAAAAGCTAAAGTTAAAGATAAGGATAAATTTAGAGATGCCCTTAGAAAAGCTGATTTTTCATCAACAAGAGGTAAATTTAGTTTTGATAAAAATCATCATCCTATACAGGACATTTATGTTCGTGAAGTAATTAAGGAAGGTAAAATCCTTACTAATAAGATTGTTTCAGTTGGGTTAAAGGATCATTCAAACGCTTATGTTTCTGAATGTAAAATGTAAAAATTTAATAGGTGATTTCTAATTAGAAATCACCTAAATCTAAATTTTTTAAATGACATCTATACTTTTTTTTGAACAATTATTAAACGGCATACAATTTGGGACTATGTTGTTTCTTATGTCCGCTGGTCTAACTCTTATTTTTGGAGTTATGGGTCTAATTAATTTGGCTCATGGATCTTTTTATATGATTGGAGCTTTTAGTGCTGCTTTGATAGCAAGTCTTACAGGTTCTTTTTGGCTTGCATTATTGGCAAGTTTGTCAGGTTCGGCGATTGCAGGAGTTTTGATTGAAATTATAATCATTAGACGTTTATATAGAAGAGACCATTTAGATCAAGTTTTAGCAACATTTGCATTAATATTGTTGTTATCTGAAGGCGTTAGATGGTGTTTTGGAGCTTTCCCCTTATATTTAGATATTCCAGAAAATCTTAATGGTACTTTACCAATTTTAGATGATATTATTTACTCTAAATATCGATTATTTATAATATTTATGGGTCTTTTGATAGCTGCTGGGCTATATATTCTGATATCAAAAACACGTTTAGGTGTTCGTATAAGAGCAGGTCAAAATGATCGCCAGATGATATCAGCACTTGGTATCGATATATCAAAACTTTATACCATTGTATTTGCATTGGGAGCTTCATTAGCTGGTTTGGCTGGAGCAATGATAGGAGCTATTCAATCAGTTGAAGTTGGAATGGGTGAACCTATTTTAATTTTAGCGTTTGTAGTAATAGTAATTGGAGGAATTGGTTCAATAAAAGGGGCATTAATTGGATCTATTTTAGTTG
>CACHVW010000059.1 GCA_902583415.1 uncultured SAR116 cluster alpha proteobacterium
TTTGTAATTTTCTATGGCTTGATCAAGCTTACCTTGATCTAGAAGTGTGTTACCCATGTTGCTGTATGCTTCAGCGTAATCTGGTTTAAGTGCAAGTGCTTTTTGATATGTCTCAATTGCTTCATCAAACTTGCCTTGATCTTGAAGAGCAACACCCATGTTGTTATAAGCTTCTGCAAAATAAAAATTAAGTGAAATTGCCTTTTTATAAGCTTCAATTGCTTCACCAAGCTTACCTTGTTCTTTTAGGACAACACCCAAATTATTATAACTTTCTGTGTAATCTGGTTTAAGTGAAAGTGCTTTTTTATATGCTTTAATAGCATCATCAAACTTGCATTGATTTTTATAGGTATTACCCATATTATTATATGCCTCTGCATAATTAGGGTTAAGGTCAATAGCCTTTTGATGTGCTTCAATTGCATCATCAAACTTACCTTGGTCTTTTAAGGCGACACCCATATTACTATAGACTTCAGCCAAATCTGGTCGTAGCAAGATAACCTTATGGTATGCATCTATAGCTTCATCAAGCTTACCTAATTTTTGAGCGGATGCTCCTAGTATGTTCCAAAAGGTAAACATCTTTGGAAATTTTGTAGTTAGTGTTTTTGCTTCATTAAATACAACAGCAAATTCTTTTTTTTTATAGTGATATATTAGTTGATAAAAAATTTGTTCAGGTGAATTTTGTAAATTATTATTTTGCTTAGTTTCTTTTAATTTAGCGAGACCTTCTTGTGCGCGAAGGTTTTTAGGAAAATTTTTTAAAATTACTTGATATAAATTTTTAGCTTCAACTATTTCATCATTTTTTACGTGAGATGTAGCCTTCCTAAGCGTTTGTTCTACAGAGTGTTTTATCAAAAATACAGGCCTTAAAATATTTGAACTATTTAATAAATATAGCAAATAATATACCAACTAAAATAATATTTAATAAGTTTGTTTAATTTAATAAGACCTTCAATATTATAAAATGATCTAATTCAGTAACCTCAATAATACTTCATTGCTTGCATTAGCTTGTGCAAGCATAGATGAAGCAGCTTTAGACATAATCTGAGATTTAGTGAATTTAGCAGTTTCAAGTGCAAAATCAGCATCTTCAATCTTTGAAAGCCTTGTCTTTGATGCAATTTCTACGTTTGATAATACACTAATTCTAAATTCAGCTCTGTTTTCTGAAGATCCAAATTTACCTCTTGTTTGAGCAATAGTATCTATTGCGGTGTCAATTTTAGTTAATGCTGATGTTGCATTTGAACTTGAAGATACAGAAATTGTAGAGCCTGCTGAAGGTGAGCTGGTAGAGGCTTGAGCCTGCATACCTATTTCGGCTACATCGTCACCAGAAATTTTTATTACATCCGTAGAAGAGTGAGTTAGTTGAAGCTGACCTTTGAACGTCACAGAACTTGCAGGTGATATTGTTGCCCCAGTCGCATCCGTATGAGAGTCAAAAAAAGTTCCTGCTGAACCACCGTGAGTAATAATAATATCTGCACCACTAGAACTAACTAATTGAAGATTTCCAGAAGAATTCGATGATGCAACAATGTCACCAATAGCTGCATTGTTAATTGCTGTAATTGTTGCAGTTAATGTGCTTGAACTTGAGAAATTTATAGCATTTCCATTTATACTAATATTTGAAGCAGCTGAAGATGCTTCAGAATTATCAACTACGATTGTAACTAAATTATAACCTGAGGCTGTAACATTAGTACTAGTTGATATTGCATTTATAGCAACTGCTTTAGCTGCTGCAGATGAGCTTGTTGAGGACCCAACAGCAGTATCATTAATTTTAATATCATGTGAAGACGTTAATGCATTTGCAGAAACCAGATCCGAACTTATTTGAGTAGATGAGTCAACTTCATTAAAACCAAATCTAGCTAAATCATCTATATTACCTTGGTTGGTTGAGTAGCCATTAGCAAGAGTATTTGCTTCAATCTTTACAAATGTTCCATCATTGTTTTCTAATTTTAAATAACCTAGGTAAGTTCCTGCTGTAAAACCTGCATCGGTAGGTGCATTCCCACCAATAACTATGTCATTTCCTGTTGTATTTTTTAGAGTAATTGAGTTATCTGAATTTAGAGAAGCTGTTACTCCAGACGCTTCTTGATTAATTTCTGTTACAAGATTAGCTAGACTAGTCTGGATAGAAATTGTGTTTGAATTAATCGTAAAAGTATTAGACATTGTTAAGTTAGAAATGACAGAAGAAGTTAAACTATTAAAACCAGTAGCTACTGCCCCATGGTTTGTGGAGTTTGCATTTATTGCAGTTGCAAGAGCCGCTGCAGTATTATTACCTGATCTTAAATCGCTGGTTAATGTGGAAGCAAGAGCATTTTCCCCATTTATTAATATATCATTTGCAGCTAAATTTGAGCTGTAATTAAAACTAGTTACCCGCCCACTTGTGAATTCTGATACTCCTGAAGTTGCTGAGAGATTAAGGGCAACACTATCAGAGTCTATTAAATTTATGGATAAGGTTGAGGTTGCCTCTTCGCCTATATTAAAATTTACTGAACCTTTTGAGCCGTCAAGTAAAATTATATCATCAAATTTTGTAGTTTTAGTAATTGCATCAATTTCTGCTAAATAAGCATCTATTTCAACTTGCAAAGTTGATCTATCAGCATCAGTTAATGTTGTATCTAAGCCTTCAACCGCTAAAGATCTTATCATGCTTAACAAATTATTAATTTCAGAGAGACCACTTTCAGCAGTCTGTGTCAAAGTTATTGCTTGGCCTCCATTAATAAGTCCTTGAGATATAGAAGCAATCTTAGCATTTAATCTCGAAATAGTTGGTATTACGCCAGGATCGTCAGATGCTGAATTAATTCTTTTACCAGAAGACAATCTCTCACCGGCCTCAGAAATTTGTTTAATTTGCTTTGATAAGTTGTTTTGTATTAAATTTGATGTAGAAAGATTTCCAATATAAAGCATAAATTAATTCCTCCACGAATTAAATTAAAATTACAGCAGTAATTACGACTGAAAATTAAATTTGTTTAATTTTTTTTGTAAATTTTTTTTAATTAAATAATTAATAAAATTTCATTATTTATTTAAGGAATATGCTTTGATTCTTTTCATAAATTTATTTTGAGTTTTTGATAACTTTTGAATTTTTTTTTCAACACTATTTATCATTATTAAATTGTTTTCAGATAATTTAGCTATTCTGGTTTTAATTTGAATATTACGAATGTGACTTTCTTTAATTTTTTTTATTAGTGCTTTTCTTTGTTTGTCAATTTCAGTAATACGAGAAAATTCATTATTATATAATAAATCTGAAATTTTTTTTGATAGATTTTCTAACAAATTTAAATCTGAATTGAAGTCGTTGATTGTCATTTTTCTAGAGAGGGTATTTCTTCCCATCCTTCCATTATTTGCTTAACTACATCAATAGCTCGAACGATTCCATATTCAATTTTTTGACTAAAACCTCTAATTATTTCATGTCGGCAATATTCATAAAGTTGGAATAAACTATTAGCGATTTCCAATGCTTTATCAAAATCAAGAGAGGTTTGGAGGCCATATATTATAGATAATGATTTACTTAAATTTCTCGAATTATTATATTTAAACTTCTCAATAGAAAAATCATTAGTTGTAAATTTATTATTTTTTCTTTTTTTATAATCTTGAATATCTAAAACAATCTTATGCATTGAATTAACTAACTCTTTCATCAAAGTTCTTACTATTTCATGTGAAGATATAACGGCACTTGAAGATTGTTGAGTTTTTTTATATGCATTTATGTATTCGTTGTTTGTCATAGCACTAATTAAATTTTATTTAAATATGTCAATAATTTGATTTTTTTCTATTTATATGGTTAATTCAAAAAATGAATATTAATAATTCACAAAATCCTTACAGCATTAATGAGATTTATTCATCAAGACCATTGAGGAATGAAACCTCCAGCTTATCTGCAAACAGTATGCCAACTAATGATAAAGTTATCTCAGAAACCAGTGTAACAAAAAGACCACTGAATAATGCGCCGCCAAACTTTATAAGACATGTTTATATAAATAATCAAGCGTCTAGTAATGGCTCACTTACCGAGAGTTTTATAAGATCAAGAGCCTCTTTATCTCCTTCATATTTTCATAATGAGATAGTTACAAGATATAATATGATAAGTGTTATTCCACAAAATCTTACGCAATTAAAAAAATCAGTTGAAAAATACGCGTAATATTAAATTTACAACCATATTGGCATATTAATTGCAGAGAATTTCCACTAAAATAATTTGGAGATTAAAATGCCAACAGTTAAACCTAATACAGCAAGTCAGTTTGCACTCAACAAAATGACACAAACTGAGCGTGACATGACTACTGCTATGGAGCGATTATCTTCCGGTAAACGTATCAATCATGCAGGAGACGATGCCGCGGGTGCTGCAATTGCCGATAGAATGACAGCACAAATTAGAGGTTTAGAACAGTCTGTAAGAAATGCAGCTGATGTAATTTCTATGGCACAAGTAGCTGAAGGCGCATTAGATGAGTCGTCGTCAATGCTTCAAAGAATTAGAGAATTAGCAATACAATCTGCATCAGATATAATGAATGCAGAAGAACGTTCTTATTTAGATGCAGAAGTAATTCAATTGTTGGCAGAATTAGACCGTGTCACAAGAGACACAACTTTTAATGAAATAGCTGTATTAGATGGATCATTTGCAGATAGACGTTTTCAAATTGGAACACATGAACGAGAATTTGCACAACTTTCAATATCTTCCATGAGATTAGATAGTTTAGGAGCATATAAAGCAAAATCGCAGGGAACTGAAACAACAGACATAGCTAATAGTGCAGTTGACAATGACAATTTGGCACTTAATGCTTACGCTGTTTCTGACACAACAGAAGAAAACCTAGTACAATCAGAATCATTTACTATCCATGGTATACTTGGAAGTGCATCCGTTACTGCTGCCGCTGGATCAAATGTTAGAGATATAGCAACATCAGTTAATGCTGTTTTTAATTCCACTGGAGTTACAGCCGTAGCATCTACTCAATTAAAACTTCAGGCTAAAACTTTAGACGCAACATATAATGGACAAACAAGTATTTCATTTAGTATTAAAGGTAAAAATACAACAGCAACCACAGTAGCCGCAAATGTTACTTTAAATCATAGTGAAGGTAGTTCTGTACTGTCTGAACTCAGAGATTCAATTAATAATTACACTACAACCACTGGTATCACGGCAACACTTTCTACTGATTATTCTTCTATCATACTTGTTCAAAACGAAGGTTATGACATTAAATTAGGTGATGTTAATTTTTCTGATGATACAGTTTTAACTGGAGCAAGAAGAACTCTATTAGTAACTAGTTTAGATAATGATGAAGTAGTTGCTGGCGATGCAGTAAGTTTAGGTGATACGAATGTTACTAGTACTGATGTAGATGGAATTTTTGCAAGTGCACAACTTACTGCAGTAAATACAATAGGCGGTAAACCTGGAGATACTACCCCTGTCGCGTTTGCATCAGGGCCAGGATCTGTGACAGATCTTGATGCAATTGTAACAACTCAAGCTTTAGATTCATATGGTAATAATGCTTTAAGTTTAGTTAATGCTACTCAAACGTTAAACTCATTTATAACAATTCAGGGTGATGCTGATACAAGTGGAATTACATTTCTTGTTACTGGAACAGACGTATACGGTAACGCTCAAACAGAAACTATAACTGGTCCATCAGCTGCTGGCGCATCAAATCATGCAACAAGTACAAAGATTTTTGGGACTGTTTCTGAAGTTAAACCAAGTGGAAGTGTTGCATCAGATGTAGTAGTTGGTAGATTAAACACAATAGCAAATCAAGCAGCGTTAGTTACTATAACAAGTGCTGCTAGTGACGAAAGCGCTAAAACATTTACAGTAACGGGAACAGATATGTCCGGTAATGCTCTAATTGAAGTTATTACTGGTCCAGAAGCTAATAAAACAGTTACTGGCAGAAGAATATTTAAAACTATTACATCAGTTGTAAATTCTGCAGCTACAACTGGAGCAATAACCATTGGTGTAAAAGCAGCAGATTCTGTCATTGTTACAGGGCAACTAGAAATGTCATCTAGTAATAGCTTCACTGTAATTGGAGAAGATGGTAAAGGGCTATTTGAGGCATCACCAGGTGCTGCCTCTTTAGATAGCTTAACTAGTTTAAATGTTAAAACAAGACAATCATCTGTTGATGCATTAAGGGTTATAGATAGAGCTCTTGACAGAATCCACAAAGAAAGAGCTAAACTTGGAGCACTAATGAGTAGAATGGAAAAAGCTATGGATAACTTATCAAATGTAGCTTTAAACACTAATGCATCCAGAGGAAGAATTGAAGATGCCGATTTTGCAAAAGAATCAGCTAGATTAACTAAAGCTCAAATTTTACAACAATCTGCTATGGCTATGATTGCACAAGCTGGTAAAGCGCAACAAAATGTACTGCAGTTACTTCAAAATTAACTCATTTATTATTAATTAATTATTTTTGAATATGGTAATTAGCTATTATTTTACAAAAATTATTCATTAGATTATAGAACTTAACAAACATACAAAAAATAAATTGGAAAATAATTGAATCATTTATCTATTGACAATCTTTTGATTAAGGCAAACACTTTTTCCAAAAATGGTCATTACAACAAGGCTATAGAAATCTATCAAATAATTTTAAATAAATATCCTCAAAATCTAAGAGCCAGAACTGGTTTAAATATATCCACTGACAAAAAAAACAGTCAAAAAATTAATACTCAAAATTTATCACAGGAAACACTTGATAAACTCGTCATTCTTTATAATCAAGAACAATTTTCAGTTATTGTTGAGCTTGCAACATTGCTTACAAAGCAATACTCAAATATTTATCTCTTATGGCACATATTAGGTGCATCTCATGCCAAAACAGGAAACATTAATGAGGCTATTTTGTCATTTCAA
>CACHVW010000060.1 GCA_902583415.1 uncultured SAR116 cluster alpha proteobacterium
GGCCGCAATTATAATATAGGCGGTGACAATGAACTAACGAATTTAGAGATCGTAAAAACCCTTTGTGCCATTCTTGATCGTTTGCAGCCTCGAGTTAGCGGCAGTTATACAGATCTGATTGCATTTGTAACTGACCGGCCAGGTCACGATACTCGCTATTCGATTGATTCGACCCGTATTCGAAATGAATTAGGTTGGCAGCCTTCGGTTTCCATAAACGAAGGTCTAGAAAAAACCGTTTGCTGGTATTTGGGTAACAAAGATTGGTGGAAGCCCCTTCTGGATCGATCTGGAGTAGGTAAACGCTTGGGACTAAAGTTATGATATTGGTTTTTGGAAAGACTGGACAGATTGCGATCGAGTTACAACGTTCGAGGGATGTGTTGGCACTGGGACGCGATCAGGCCAACTTATCCGATCCAGTTGCCTGTGTGAACAGAATCCGAGCTTTTGCACCAAGTGCTGTGATCAATGCAGCCGGTTATACAGCAGTAGACAAGGCCGAAGCTGATGAAAAAAACGCGACTATAATTAATGGAGACACTCCTACTGCAATTGCACAAACCTGTGCAGAAATGAAAATCCCTTTGTTGCATATTTCTAGTGATTATGTATTTGAAGGGTCGGGTAACGAACCTTGGAAACCCTTCAATTTTAAATCACCGCAGAATGCTTATGGCCGCAGTAAATTAGCTGGCGAAGAGGGCGTTCGAGATAGTGGAGCCATTCACGTTATTTTACGAACTTCTTGGGTATTCTCAGCACATAGTAACAATTTTGTTAAAACAATGCTTCGCTTGTCTGAAACACAGGATAGATTGTGTATCGTTGCAGACCAAATTGGTGGACCAACTCCAGCACGTGATATCGCAAATGCTTGCTTAACGATTGTACAACATTTGCAAGACGATCCTTCTAAATCTGGTACTTATCATTACTGTGGTAAACCAAACATCAGCTGGGTGGAATTTGCATCAGAAATCTTTAAGCAAATTTCACGCTCGGTAACTATTGTTCCAATTGCAACGGCTGATTATTCAACACCTGCTAAACGACCACTAAATTCTCGAATGGATTGCAGTTTGACTTATAGAACATTTGGGATAAAACGGCCTGATTGGCGGGAAGGATTAAAAGAAATTTTAAAAGAACTAGAGGTTACATTATGACACAGCGTAAGGGTATTATTTTGGCTGGTGGATATGGTACGCGGCTCTATCCACTTACTATTGCAGTATCAAAGCAATTATTACCAATTTATGATAAACCCATGATCTATTATCCATTGACCGTTCTAATGCTAGCAGGAATACGGGATATCTTGATCATAACAACAGCAGAAGATCAGTCGCAATTCAAACGTTTGTTAGGTGATGGCAATCAATGGGGTGTTAATTTGAGTTATGTGATCCAGTCTAACCCTGAGGGTTTGGCGCAGGCATTTATTCTTGCAGAAGATTTCTTGGGTGGTGCACCTTCCGCAATGATACTTGGTGATAACATTTTTTTTGGTAATGGTTTACCCAAGATTTTAGAATCCGCAGATGTAGAAAAATTAGGGGCAACAGTATTTGTATATCACGTTTCCGATCCCAAACGCTACGGTGTAGTAGATTTTGATGAAGATGGAGTAGTAAGGAATATCTTAGAAAAGCCAGAATTTCCCCCTTCTAATTATGCAATAACAGGATTGTACTTTGTTGATGGAACGGCACCTGAACGGGCAAAATTAGTGAAACCTTCAGCGCGTGGTGAATTGGAAATCACATCATTGTTAGAATCCTACCGCCATGAAAATATATTGCGTATTGAAAAGATGGGTCGGGGGTATGCATGGCTAGATACAGGTACCCACGCCTCACTGTTGGATGGATCAAACTTTGTGCGTACCTTAACAGAACGACAAGGTCTTCAAATAGGATCACCAGACGAGATTGCCTATCAGTTTAAATGGATCACTAAATAACAACTTCAATAACGCGCTTGAGTGTTTGACCAAAACTAATATAGAAAGTACTTACAAAGTTTAAATTAAAAACTTGTTACAGCAAATTCCTTTTCACATTGAGAGCATTATACTTCTATGATAAAAATTCATTATTAGACTGGATTTTTAAACATTCCAACTTTAGGACTAAAGTAAAAAAAGAAAATAGTAATGCAATATAAAAAAAGGATCCTTATCATTTGTCCATTTCCACAGGGTGTTGCAGCTGGGCAGCGACTAAAATACGAACAATATCTTAATCATTGGCGAGATAATGGATACGAAATAAAGATATCGTCATTTATGGATATGCCTATGTGGAAAATTGTATATACTCCAGAAAATTATGTGTCTAAAATCCTTGGAACTCTAAGAGGTTATTGTCGAAGGTTGTATGACGTTTTTCGTGTTCCACGATATGATTTAATTTATATTTTTATGTGGGTAACACCATTTGGTACTTCTTTATTTGAAAGACTTTACCGTTTATTATCACGGCATATTGTTTACGACATTGAAGATAATTTTTTAGAAGAACAAAAAGGACTTAATCCTCTTACTACGCTGTTGAAAGGTCCAGGAAAAGCTAAGTATTTGATAAAAAATTCTGATTTTGTTGTTTCAAGTTCTCCTTTTTTGAATGATTATTGCTTAGATTTAAACCTCAGAAAAGCATCAACCTTCATTTCATCTTCGGTAAATACTAAATATTTTACTCCATCAAATTCATACAATAGAAAGAAAACAGTAACCATAGGATGGACAGGTACTTTTAGTTCAAAAAGACATCTTGATTTATTGGAAGTTGTTTTTTTAAAACTAAATAAACGTATCAATTTCAAGCTTCGCATTATTAGCAATTTTCATTATGATTTGCCAGGGATTGATCTTGAGGTCATTCAATGGACAAAAAAAAATGAAGTCAAAGATCTTCAAGGTATAGACATTGGTGTTTATCCACTCGTTCAGGATGATTGGGTGCTAGGTAAAAGTGGCCTAAAAGCAATTCAATATATGGCGTTTGGATTGCCTACGGTCGCAACTAATTTTGGTACTACACCAACAATTATTAAACACATGATGAATGGTTGGTTAGTAAAAACTGAAGAAGAATGGATTTTGGCTTTAGAAGAACTAATCAAGAATCCAAAATTGCGTCAAAATTTGGGAGAGGCAGCTAGGCTTACAGTCCTAGAAAATTATTCCACCGACGTAATAAAATCAACTTATCTTTCAATTTTAAACAACGTTACTGGTAGAGGAAAATGAACCAAAAAAAGAAAATTTTTTTAGCAGGTTGTGGAGGTATGCTTGGTGAAGCTTTTCACAGTATTTTTAACAAAGATTATGAACTTAAGTGCACTGATATAGATGTGAATGAACCATGGCTTAGCTATCTTGATTTCCGTGATTTTGATGCCTATTCTAACGATGTGGCTGAATTCAAACCTGATTACTTATTTCATATTGGTGCATTTACTGATCTTGAATATTGTGAAACCCATAAGAATGAAACTTACTTGACAAACGCAATAGCTGTAGAAAATGCGGTATTTATTTCTAATAATCATAATATCCCAATGCTTTATATTAGCACCGCAGGAATTTTTGATGGAAGTAAAGACACATTTGATGATTGGGATTTACCAAATCCTATGGGGCACTACGCTCGTAGTAAATATGCAGGAGAACTTTTTGTTGAAAAAAATATTACTCGTCATTTGATTTGTCGAGCAGGTTGGATGATGGGTGGTGGACCAAAGAAAGATAAGAAATTTATTAACAAAATAATGCTTCAGCTAAAAGAGGGCAAAAAAGAGCTGTTTGTTGTAAATGACAAATTAGGCACACCAACTTATACCCATGATTTTGCTCGTAACGTTAAATTGTTGGTTGAAAAGGAATTTTGGGGCCTTTATAACATGGTGTGTGATGGAATAACAGGGCGCTTGGAGGTAGCACAAGAGCTTATAAAAGTACTTAACTTAGAGGACGAAGTTAAAATAACTCCAGTTGACTCTGAATTTTGGAAAAGTGAATATTTTGCAGATCGTCCATTATCAGAGCGTTTGATTAATTGTAAACTTGATGCACGTGGTTTAAATGTTATGCGTGATTGGCGAGTTTGCCTTAAGGAATATATTGATAACTATTATCAAAATTTTCTAAAATGACGAAGACAAACTAAACTAGATAGATCGTTTCATATTAGATTTAACAATATATTGTATCTTATATTATAAGGGAACATGATCTGAATCTCAGAAATGAAGCAGATTATTGAGTTTTTAATTAACATAAGTTATTAAAGTTAAAATAATTAAATTAAATTTTTTTACATATTTCTTTATCAACATATCATAATAAACTAAAAATATTAGATGATTGAACTTAATATAATAACTGCATTTCTAACTAGTCTGATTTCATTAATTATACTAAGGCCTTTTGCTATTAAGTTTAACTTAGTAGATTATCCAACAGAAAGAAAAAACCATATTGGGAAAATCCCTTTTGTTGGAGGAATTTGTGTATTTTTAGGTATTTTAATATCGTATTTATTTTTTATCGATTATAGTAAATTTTCTAGTGTGCTTTTAATTACTGCTTCATTAATATTAATTCACGGAGTTTGGGATGATTTTAAAAATTTAAAAGCTCAAACTAAAATAGCCATTCAAGTACTTGTTTCATTAATAATGATATATGTTACCGAGGTTAAACTTGAGGGTTTTGGGGATCTTTTTGGAGTTTCTTATCCTTTGCAATTAGGTGTATTATCGATACCAATTACGGTAATTTCAGTAATTGCATTAACCAATGCAATTAATATGATAGATGGGCTTGACGGGCTTGCTTCTGGTGTCATCCTATTAGGCATCATTGGTATAATTTGTTTTAATCTACCACTAGAATTTTCACCTTTTTCTAGCATCCTTTTGGCAGCGGCATCTGCATTATTACCTTTCATTTTTTTTAATGTTGCTCCTTATACAAAAATGAAAGTTTTCCTTGGTGATGGAGGTAGTTTGTTTTTAGGTTATTTTATTTCTTGGGTGCTAATTTATAGTGCTGAAAATATAAATAATTTTACTCACACTTTTGCTTTGTGGTGCGTGGCTATTCCTTTATTTGACTTTTTCACCGTAATTATTATTCGAGTTGTAAACAAAAAATCATTAGTAATTGCTAGGAAAGATCATATTCACCATCAATTAGAAAATTTAGGTTTTTCTAAACAATTAACATTATTACTTATTTTTGGTTTTGGATTAACTATTTTGATAATAGGAATTTTTGTAGAAAAAAACTTTCCTGCCTTAAGTTTTTCTGTCTTTCTAATATTATTTTTGATTTACTTATTTATAAGAATGATCAACAACTTCCAAGAAAAAAATTAAGAGATACTTATGAGACAAAGCTCAGAAAAAAAATGGTTTATAGCTAAAATTAAACCAAATTCATATACTACAGCTATTCAAAACTTGACACGACAAGGCTTTGAAACTTTCTTACCTCAAATGAAAGTAACACAAAGACAACAAAATAAATTTGTTTTAAAGAATGTTTATGTTTTTCCAGGATATATGTTTGTTTGTTTTGATCCTCGCATCAATGCTTGGAATAAAGTAAATAGTACCTATGGTGTTTCAAAAATTTTGGGTTTTAATAACAAACCATCAGAAATTTCATCTGAATTAATTCTTGAACTTAAAATTAGGTATGAGATTAAAATTAATACAACACAAAGCAAAACTTTACAAAAGGGCGACTCTATAAAATTTTGTACCGGTCCGTTCACAGACCTGATTGCAAAAGTTGAAAGTGTAGACGAAAATAAACGCATCTGGGTTCTTCTTGAAGCGATGGGAGGATATCAAAGGTTAAAATTGCAAAACTCTCAAAAAATAAGCTTAATAAACTTTAAAGACTAATTTTAAATTAAAATAATTTATATTTATTTTATATAGTTTACTGAATTCGGTGAAAGATTAAGCAACCTTCCAAAAAACAGAAAAATCAGGCTCAAAAATTTTAATTTTTTGTTCATTCACATTTAAATATTGTTTGAAGGTCAAGCTTTGATTTGATTTTATCAATGTAAGTTTTTCTTTATTAATATTTAAATTATAATGTTTAGCTCCATTTACACTAGTAAATTTTTCCAAGTTTGGTAGAGCATTTTCGTTATCAAATATTTGAGTAAGAATTGATAAACAGTAAGTTGCATTAAAAATACCTGCGCATCCACAATCACTTTCCTTATCATTAGACATATGAGGTGCGGTATCAGTTCCTAAAAAAAATTTTGGATTTCCACTTACTGCAGCATCTAAAAGAGCTGATCTATGTGTCTCTCTTTTTAGTATAGGCAGACAGTAGTTGTGAGGCCTAATCCCGCCAACAAAGATAGCATTTCTATTTAAAGCCAAGTGATGAGGTGTTATTGATGCAGCAAGGTTTTTATTAGCTTCTTTAACATAATTTTTTGCTTCCTTTGTAGTAATATGTTCAAGAGTGATTTTTAGCTCTGGTAATTCTTTGCAAATAAAATCAAGTTTTTGATCTATAAATACTTTTTCTCTGTCAAATATATCAATTTCATTATCAGTCACTTCTCCATGAATTAAAAGAGGCATCCCTATATCTGCCATTGTTTCTAGAACGGGCATAACCTTTTTTATATCTTTTACACCTGAATCAGAATTTGTAGTTGCCCCAGCTGGGTATAATTTAACTGCAAATACGAATCTTTTTTTATATGCATCTCTTAACTGATCTGGATTAGTATTTTCTGTTAAATATAAAGTCATTAAGGGCTCAAAATTATTATTATTTGGTATAGCTTTTTCTATTCTTGCTTTATAATCAATTGCATCTTTAGCATTTAATACTGGAGGTAATAAATTTGGCATAACTATTGAACGAGCAAAATGTCTAGTTGTTTCTGGAACTACTGCTTTTAAAATGTCACCATCTCTAAAATGTACATGCCAGTCATCTGGTTTTATAATCTCTATTTCTTT
>CACHVW010000061.1 GCA_902583415.1 uncultured SAR116 cluster alpha proteobacterium
TCTTTGTTTGATTGACATCCATCCAGATGCTTGACAAATAATTGGATCTTCGAATTTTCTAGACCATACATTTTTTATTGCAGATGGTGGAGCAAGAATAATTTCCCCTTGATATTCCTTTTTATCTTTGAGGTTTGTCTTTAAAAATTTTCCTAAAAAAATTTTTTCTTCTACATAATAATTACATAATTTTTCTAATGCTCCATGTATAAAAATTTCTTTATCATATCTTTGTTGTCTTAATAAGCCTATTATTCTTTGTGCCTTTCCAAGTGCATAAACTCCAACTAGATGAGGTCTTTTTGGAAACAATTCAAGTGATCTTAAGAGTTTTTTTATTTCATTATGTTCATTTGGATGTTGAAAAATAGGTAGTCCAAAAGTAGCTTCAGTAACTAAAGTGTGACATTTTACAGGTTCAAAATTTTCACAAGTTTTATCCTTTTTTGTTTTGTAATCTCCTGTAAAGTTTATTTTTTCTCCCTTATACTCCGCTAATACTTGAACACTTCCTAATATATGTCCCGCTGGATAAAAGGTGATTTTAACATCATCAATTTTTAAAGTTTTATTTAATGATAACTCTTGAAAATTTTGTGCACAATTTTCACCATACCTTATTTTCATAATATTTATTGTCTCTTTTGTTGCTAAGACATTTTTATGACCTGGTTTGGCATGATCAGCATGTCCATGGGTTATTATTGCATTTTCCACTGGCTTAGACGGATCAATATATGTATTGATTGGAGATATATATAAATTTTCATTAATCCATTTCATTATAGTAATATATAATAATGTCAGATATTTTAAAGATTGAACCTATTGATAATTGGTTAAAAAAAAATAATTGGTCCTTTTACAATCATCAAGTTGAAACAGTAAAATTATCTGAGAATGGTTTTGATGTTTTACTTGTTGCACCTACTGGAGGCGGTAAAACTCTAGCTGGTTTTTTACCTTCACTAAATGACTTAATTAATAATAAATCAGAAAAAAATAAGCTGCATACACTATATATATCTCCCCTCAAAGCACTTACAATCGATGTTCATAGAAATTTAACTAGTCCTATCGAAGATCAGGGTTTGGATATAAGAGTTGAAACAAGAACAGGTGATACTTCAGCTTACAAAAAAAATAGGCAAAAAATTTTACCTCCTCATATGCTCATGACCACCCCTGAATCATTAGCTTTGTTATTGTCAAATAAGGAATCAAAAGATTATTTTAAGTATCTAAAATACTTAATTATTGATGAAATACATGTTTTAGTTAATTCAAAACGAGGTGATTTACTATCACTAAATTTATCTAGAATTCATTCAATTAGTCCAGATTGCAAAAGAATAGGTTTGTCTGCAACGGTTAAAAACAAAGAAACAGTATTAAAATTTTTAACTTCAAAAAATAAGGCCAAAATTTTAAACGTTAAAGAAACATCTTTTCCCAAAATAGAAATTTTAGAAACAAAAACTAGGGTTCCATGGTCTGGTCATATGGCAAGTTATGCAATTAAGGATATATATCAAAAAATACAAAAATCGTCATTAACGATTGTTTTTGTTAACACAAGAGCACAAGCAGAATTAGTTTTTAATAAACTATGGCAAGAGAATGATAATAATTTAAAAATTGCTATCCATCATGGAAGTTTAGAAAAAGAGATTAGAAGGAAAGTAGAAAACTTAATGTCTCTTGGAAAAATCGACTGTGTAGTAGCAACAAGCTCTTTAGATCTTGGAATTGATTGGGGTGATGTAGATTTAGTTATTCAAATTGGTTCACCAAAAGGGATTTCAAGATTTTTACAACGTATAGGAAGGAGCAATCATAAATTTGATGAACCTTCAAACGCAATTTTAGTACCATCAAATAGATTTGAATATTTAGAATGTTTATCTGCAATAAATTCAATTCAGAATAAGTTATTAGATGAAACTAGAGAAAAAAAGGGAAGTTTAGATGTACTTGCTCAACATGTTTTAGGTGTTGCGTGCAGTGAACCATTTCAAGTTGATGATTTATATAATCAAGTCATAAATGCATGGCCATATAGAAATTTAACAAAAACAAAGTTTCTTGAAGTTGTTGAGTTTGTTAAAAATGGTGGGTATTCTCTAAAACATTATGAACAATATTCTAAAATAGCACTTAATAAAGATAAATTCTACGCAATTAACAATAAAAGTATTCGAAATAGATATAAATTAAATGTAGGTACTATTGTTGAATCTTACATGCTTAAAGTTAAATTAGGAAATAAAACTTTAGGTCAAGTAGAAGAATGGTTTATAGAAGGATTAAACGAAGGAGATACTTTTTTATTTGGTGGTAGGGTTTTAGAATATCAAAGTATTTCTAATAATAATGTTATTGTTAAATCTACAAGTCATACACAGCCCAAAATACCTTCTTACGCTGGAGGAAGGTTGCCACTAAGCACAGAACTTTCAATTGAAGTAAGAAAATTATTGAGTAAAAAACAATTTTGGAAAAATTTCCCAAATCAAATTAATGAATGGTTAAAACTACAATCTAAATTTTCAAATTTACCATCCCTAAACGGGCTTTTAGTTGAAACTTTTCCTCGTTTAGTGAGAGGTAAAAAAAGATTTTTTTTAATTTGTTATACTTTTGAGGGAAGGAATGCCAATCAAACACTTGGTTTTTTAATATTAAAAAAAATGCAACGTATTGGCTATAAACCTCTAAGTTTTGTTGCTACAGATTATGCTTTAGCTATATGGTCAATTAATGAAGTGGAAGATATAAACATTATTCTAAATGATGATCTTATGTTAGATGATCTCTATGAATGGTTAGAAGAAACACCATTGTTGAAGAAAAATTTTCGAGATGCTGCCATTATTTCAGGTTTAATCGAGCGTTCAATTCCTGGAAAGAAAAAAACTGGCAAACAGGTGTTATTTAATTCTGATTTAATTTTCAATGTTCTTAAAAAACACGAGCCTAAACATCTTTTATTAGAAGTTGCTAGAGACGATTCTTTTAGAGGATTAATAGATTTAGATAGATTAAGTGAATTTTTGAAAAGAATTGAAAACAATATTACTTATAAAAAGCTTGATAGAATTTCACCATTGGCAGTTCCGCTAATTTTAGAAATTAATAGGCAAACCATTGATAAATCTGAAATGGAAGAATATTTCCTTGAGGAACTTGAAAATGAAATATTAAGTGAGTTTGGTTTAAATTGAAGACTATTAATTTTAATAATCATAAATTTCAAATTAGTAGAGATGGTATCTTATTTTGGTTTGATAAACAAATTGCAATTATATCAGATTTACACCTTGAAAAAGGGAGTAGTTTCGGTCCTTCTGGACAATTTTTACCACCTTATGATAGTGAAGAGACCCTAAGGAATCTATTAAATGCAATTAAGAAGTATAATATAACAAAAGTAATTCTTTTAGGAGACACTTTTCATGATAAAAATGCATTTAACAGAATGTCTAATGAAGCTTTAATTTTGTTTGAAAAATTTATTAAAAAATACGAAGTGATTTTTGTGCTTGGGAACCATGAAACCAAAATGAAAATAGAAAATATAGAGTTTTTTAACGAGTATATTTTAGATGGAATTCATTTTATCCATCAAACATCAAAGAAATATATATATCAAATTTCAGGGCACTATCATCCAGTTGCAACAATAAGAACAGGTTCTAAGAAAATAACTGGTAAATGCTTTATTCAAGAACAGTACAATTTAATCATGCCTTCTTATGGTGTTTATACAGGTGGCTTGAATATTAAAAATAAAATATTTAAAAAAATATTTAAAAAAGAACCCAATATTTATTTTTTAGGAAAAAGATCTATATATAAATTTCCATATAAGTTTTATTTATAGGTTATATTTATTAAAGCTAGTTGTTAATAATAAAATAAATCCTGTATATTTCTGGGTTAAAAGGATAATATATTATGAATTTTTCATCTATATTGCTTTCTCTAATATTTCACACGGGTATTTTTTTATCTTTAATAACTTTTCTTAATCCAGAATTACGTCAAAGAACTAAAACTCAGTATGATTTAGTTTCGTTTCAAATTATAGAAAATAATCTTTATGAAAAACAAAACCAAAATAGAATATCAGATAATAAACAATTCAAAATTTATCAAAATAAAAAAGATGAATCTATAGAAAAATTGATAAAAAAAAACCAAAGTATTAAATTACCAAATCCAAAACCTCAAGTAATCAAAGAAAAAAACTTTAAGGTAACAAAAAAGGAAATTAAAAAAGTAAAAACATTAGCTCCACAGATTAAAAAAAAATTTAATAAAAATATGTTATTGACAAGAGGTAATATTTTTAATGAAAAGCCTCCTATGTCAGTAATACCGAATATTAAAAAATTCAGAAGTACAAAAAAATTAAATCAAAAATTCTATGGTTGTTCTAAATTTCAAAGATCAAAACTTGAGAAAAAAAATAAAAAAGACAGTTTTGTTAATAAAAATGTTACAATATCAAATTTGTTAGGATATTTTTACCATTATGATCCAAATTATATTAATATTTCTAATCTTTTAAAAAGTTATCAAATAATTCCTCAAAAAAACATAAATATTACTGAATTACTAAACAAAAAAATAGACACTATTGAAGTTTGTAATTAAATTCTTGATTTTTTAATTTTGATTTTCTAGTATCTACAATATTTTTTTAAATATGCGGGGTTAGGTTTATGAAAAAAGTTTTTTTATCACTTTCATCAGTTATTTTGATTATTTTTTCAATTACAAATGCTAATAGTCAGACAAAAGCTACATCAGATAATGAAGCTAAGAAAAGGCAAATATTACGAAATATTGCTAATGAAGCAAGAAAGCCTAGTCCAGATGTTCAAAAAAGACTAATGTTACGTAGTATTGCTCAGGAAACTAGAAAACCACAATATATAAAGTTTTTAAACATTCTTCCAAAAGCTATTGAAATTGATGAGTCATTAAAAAATGCAAATTTAACTTATCAAGCTTCTGTTGAAGATGCAAAAGCCTCAAGATCAGCAGTTTTTCCAAAAGCAACACTTACAGCAACTGGGCAAGAGCAAGACGATGTCAAACCTGAAGCCGCAAATGATAATTATACACAAAGAGAATTAAAATTAGAAATTAAACAATCACTTTACGATTTTGGTGAAAATCGGGCAGCAATTGATACTAGTGA
Source organism: uncultured SAR116 cluster alpha proteobacterium (assembly GCA_902583415.1). Taxonomy (GTDB): domain Bacteria; phylum Pseudomonadota; class Alphaproteobacteria; order Puniceispirillales; family Marisalimonadaceae; genus Marisalimonas. The sequence goes on from CACHVW010000061.1 coordinate 5,210, forward strand.
TTTACAATCACAACAAAAATTTTTAGGAATTAATGCAGCAAGGAATGCAGCTATTTTAGGTGCGGCTCGATCTTACATTGGATTAAAGGGTGCGCAATCTCAACTCAAAATATCACTTGAATCTGAAGCTAGATTAAAAAAACAAACAGGCATGCAAGATTATAGGGTTCAAAGAGGGGCTGCAGTAAAAGCAGAGGTTTTACAAGCTAAAAATGCATTGGCAGCTGCTGTGGCAGGTAGGGTGATGGCACAGGGAAACTATGAATTAGCTTCAAATGATTTTGAAAGCAAATTTGGTTTTATCCCTCAAAATGCTGAGTTACTATTGCCAATAAATATTCCTAATTCACTTATACCTAAAACTAGAAAAGAATACAGAGATGCTGTTTTCAAAAATGGTGATCAATATAAACAAGCTCAAATTGCTTATAAAATTGCTCAAATAGCAGCTGACAAAGCTTTTGCAGAAAATTTTCTACCTTCCTTTGATTTCACAGGTACTATGCATTACAAAGGCGATAATGCAGGAACAACAGGTGGTAAAACTGAATATATTGCAAAAGTTGAATTATCAATGCCAATTGAACTTTTTGGAACTCAGCTTAATAAGTATAACTCTAGTGTTACTACTGGAAAATCGGCTGCAATTACGTTTAATCAATCAAAACGAACAGTTGAAAATACTGTGAATGCTAATTGGATTAATTATTTAAATTCTAAAATGAACCAGTCTAATGTAGCCAATCAAGTTGAAATAGCACGACAATTTCTAACTAATGCTCAAATTGCTGTAAAACAGGGCAGGGGACAAATGAATTTAGTTGTTAATGCACAAAATGCACTAGTGAATGCGCAAAAATCACTTGAAAGTACAAATACTAATTTTGCAGTTCAAATATACTCCATGCTAAGTGATATGGGCTCTTTATCTGTAAAAAATCTACAAAAAGCAGTTGAAGACGATTTGAAAATGAGAAAACAAAGAATGGAAACTCAAATGAAAATCAATAAACAAAGAATGGAAGAAAGAAATAAGAAAATAAGAGAGTTTCAAAAAAATTTAAAGAAAAATACTAAAAAAAAGACAAAAAATAATTAATTAAAACATTTATGGGGCTTATCATGGATTTAAAAAATAAACTCAATGAAGATAATGCTAGCAATGATAATATTATATTAGCTCAAGCTACGCCATCATC
>CACHVW010000062.1 GCA_902583415.1 uncultured SAR116 cluster alpha proteobacterium
TTTTGATGTAGATGGAATTTTTACGGATGGTAGCCTTTATTATTCAGAAAATGGAGAAAAAATCACTAAATTTAATGTGAATGATGGTATAGGTTGCATGCTTTTAAAAGAATCAGGATTAGATTTATTAATTTTGACTGCTAGATATAGTGAAGCAATTGTAAATCGCTTTAAAGACTTGGGAATAAATAAAATATTCACCAGAGTGTTGAATAAAAGAGACTTTATTCGAGAATATTCTAAGACAAACACTTTAAACAAAGAAGAAATAATAATGGTGGGAGATGATTTACAAGACTTGTTTGCCATAGATGAAGTTGGATTGTTTTTCACAACTCCTAATGCCATTGATATTGTTAAAGAAAGAGCTCATTACACAACAAAAAGAGCTGGTGGTAATGGTGCTGTTAGAGAAATCTGTGACTTAATTATGAGCTCGAAAGGGACAACACCTGTTTCTGAATTTGAGCGTTTTATTGAGAAAGGGTTGTAAGTTATGCCAAAATTAAAATTTAAAACTGATAAGATGTTCACCGATATTACAGATCAAATAGAGGCAATACTTCCCAAAAAATTTGAAGGTTTAGTGAATGTTTACTCTCCACATACCACCTGCTGTGTTTGGCAAACTGAAAATGAAATACTTCATTTGGTAGATGTAAGATTTTTTCTTGATAAGCAAGTACCATATGTGAAGCAACCAGAGGGTGAACACAGAAACGTAAAGTATTTGCATGACATGATGTCTTTAAGACCAGAAGTTCCTGTAAATGAGAAAATAAACGGTCATTCGCATATAAGATCTATGTTTTTTAATTCATCAGAAAATATCCCCGTTAAAGATAACAAGTTACTTGTAGGTAAGTGGAAACGCTTATTTTTTGTTGAGTTAGATCCAGTACGTGAAAGAGAATTAATAGTAACTTTCATTAATGGTCAGATCTAAAATGAAAATTTTTACTATAGTAAAAGAGCTTTCTAACAGAGTGCCAGACAAAAATTTTATTGACCTTGATGGACATCCTTTATGGTGGCATTTACTTAATGAATTAGATGGATTAGATGTAACAGTAAATACTGATAGTAAAAAGTTTTTAGGTCAGTTACGTAACAGTAACTTAAAATCAATTAAAATAACTGAGAGAGATCAGAAACATGTTGACTGGGAAAATGATGATAGTATTGACTCAAGTCCTGTGGAAGATATGTTGTTTGATTTTTGTCAAAATCTAGAAAAATCAGAAATGGTGGTTCTTACGCATATAACATCACCATTTCTAAAAAAAGAAACGATATTTGATGCATTAAAAAAACTCGAAAATAATAATGAAGCTAAATCCATTCATTCAGTTCTTCAAATTCAAGATTTTGTATGGCTTAAAAAAGACACTGTTGCAAGTCCTATAAATTTCAATACAGATCGTGTTCAGCGCACTCAAGATCTTTCTCCTATTTTAGTTTCTAAAGGTGCCTTTTTTATTGCACGAGCAGGGGATATTTTGGATCAAAAAAAACGTTTGCCTGAGCCATTAATATTTTTCCCATTAAATCATATAGAAAGCGTAGAGATAGATAATTTTGAAGATTTAAAATTTGCTAGGATTATAAGGGGTGGAAAATGAAGTTCATAGATGTAACTCTTAGAGATGGCGGACACCAACATGGGTTTCATTGGCCTTTAGAATTTATTGAGCGTTATTTAAAATCCTTAAATTCATTCAAAGAAATTGAATTTGTTGAGTTAGGATATTGGAAACAATCTGGAAAATTTGAGGGTCCATTTTATTCGATTGGAGAAAACTTACTTTCATCTATATGTAAAATGACAAAGAAAAAACTCTCAATTATGGTAGATTATCATTATTGTTCTCATAATGTAGAGGATTTTCCAAGTACAAAATATTTTAATGAGTTAGGATTAATTAGGGTTTGTTTACGTAAAGAAGACATTTTAGATGGATGCAAATTTGTTAAAGATCTAAAAGAATTTACAAAATGTAAAGTAAGTATAAATTTTTTTAATATAACAAATTATAATGAAGAAGATTTGGCTTTAGCGTGTAAGGCAGCAGCTGGCACAGGTGCTGACTTTATGTATTTTGCTGATACACATGGTGGACTTGACTTAGGTAAAAATTTAAAAATGTTTCAAAGTTGTACCAATATAATTAAAAAAATAGGGATGATACCTGGACTTCACTTACATGATCATTCAGGTAAAGCTTATTTCAACTATCGAAATCTTTTAAATGCTGGTTTTTGTTCTACCGATGTTTCTTTAGGAGGTCTCGGAAAAGGTTTGGGTAATCTAAAGTTAGAACATGTTTTTGATCTTAGAGGTAGAGAACATATACTGGATCACCTTATAATAGATCAAGATTTATTCAAAATGCCGTCAGGACCATATGGTGTTCTGACAGCAAGAGATAGTATTACTGATCATTATGCTGTTGAAGCAGAAAATAAAAAACTCACACCTAGTAAATTTGCAACACTTTTGAAAAAAATTAATGGTTCTTTGAAAGATAATTATAATTATAAAATTTTAAGTAATGAGTAAATATAAAAAAATTGTAATTACAGGAGCTTCTTCAGGCCTAGGAAGTTGCTTGCTTAAATCATTTTCTAAAAATTATGATGTAATAAATATTTCAAGGTCTATGTCAGTAAGTGATAGTAACATTATAGTTAACTTTAATGATTTGATAGATTTAAGTAAAAAACTACAGGCTTACAATATGAAACATGATTTATGTATATTAAATGCTGGAACTATGTCTGACATAAATTATGCACATAATGTTAGTTATTTGGATTTTTTGGAAGCATTGAAAGTCAATGTGATTGCTAATAAAATTATCATTGATTGGAGTATTTTAAATGGTTGTAAATCCTTCATAGGAATTTCTTCTGGTGCCGCTTTAAAAAATTATGATGGATGGTTAAACTATTGTGTTTCAAAATCTGCCTTTAGATCAATGTTACTTCAGTATCAAAAAGATATGACTGATTTAAATTTTAAATTAATAAGTCCAGGTATTTTGAATACAAATATGAACAAAAAAATTAGAAAATTAGATATTGATTTATATCCTGACATGAGAAAATTTAACCAAACATTAGCGGTAGATCCACAAAAAGCTTCCGAATTAATTTATAAAAATTTCATTGACTATTTTAAAATTGATAAATTAGAAATTGATTTAAGAAACGAAGGTGAATGGTAAAATTAAAATGTAAAGACTTTTCAATAAATTAGTATTTATGTTTTATTTTATATATTTTTTAAAAAATCTGTACTTTTATCAGTAATTTAGGATCGCTAAAAATTAAACTTCAGAATGTCATGATTGGTTAACATTTATTGAGTATTTTTTCATTTTTTCTATTAATGTAGTTCTTCGAAGTTTTAATTTATCTGCAGCAAGAGCTACCTTATTGTTTGTTTTCTCAAGTGCTTCTTCAATCAAGACAATTTCTACATCTTGAAGATGTCTTCTAAGATCTATTTCATCATAAAAAGAAAACCAATTTTTATAATTTTTTGGGTGTGGCAAGAAATCTGCTAGATTATTATTTGATTCTTGGTCTTCAAGATTAGTTATTCCACTTAAATCAGCTGTCATATCCCACAATGCTTCTTGTTCTTCTGCAAGTGTTGGTACTTTTAATCTTAGTAAATTTTCATAAACATTAGTGCTGGTGATTTCTTTTCCAGGGAAAATTATACAAGCTCTTTCAATTACGTTTTTTAATTCACGAACATTGCCTGGCCAATTATGTTTACATAAAGCTGTTATAGCATCTGTGGTAAATATTGGTTTTTGTGTTTCATCAACATTAAGATTACTTAGAAGTGTTTTTTGTAAACTAGGTATATCAGTTCTTCTTTCAGCTAGTGAGGGTACATTAATTGGAAGAACGTTAATTCTAAAAAATAAATCAGCTCTAAATTCACCATTTTCTACCTTTTTTTCAAGATCTCTGTGTGTTGCACAAATCAATCTTAAATCTATTTTAATGTCTTGTGCGCCACCAACTCTTTGTATAGTTTTGCTTTCTATAGCTCTTAAAAGTTTAGCTTGAAGAGGTAAAGGCATATCGCCAATTTCATCAAGAAAAAGTGTACCTCCACTAGACTGCTCAAATCTTCCTTTTCTTTGCTTGTCTGCACCTGTAAATGATCCTTTTTCATGTCCAAAAAGTTCTGATTCTAATAGTTCAGATGGAATTGCAGCGCAGTTTACAGTAATGAAAGGGCCTTTTTTGTTTGAACACTTGTGAATAGCTTGAGCAACAATATCTTTGCCTGTACCAGTTTCGCCTAAAATTAATGCAGTGCTATCTGTTTGAGAAACCATTGATATTAAGTTTTTCATTGACTTTGTCTCAGGACTCTCACCATCAATCATTTTATTAAGTTTGACTAATGTAGATTGATTTTGTTTTGATGAACTTGTTGATTTATCGACAACATTCATAAAAATTACCGTCAAATAATTGAAAAATTAATGCATATTATGTCATAATAATGACATTTTTTATTAAAAAATCAATATTTTTAGTAAAAAGGAAGCTTTTTTTATTTAAAATTAATAACAAACTCTTATCAATTATAGTTTGGCAAGATTCTTGCTTCTAAGATTACTGATAATTTTAGGAGAATATTATGAGCCAAGTTATTGTTGTAAATAACAGTCTAAAGATTTCTAATAATTTATGTGATATTTTAGAAAAAAGAGAGATCACGGTAATTAAAGCAGGAGTGGGTAGCTCAAAACCGGATTTTTTTGGAATTGATTTTGTTGGATACCAAGCAGATACAATTGTTTGCTCAGATGTTTTTGAGAAAGAAATTGGTGGCTCATCAAAATTATTTTCAATTGCAAGACAGGCTAAATTGACAAAAATTATCATTGTTGCTGATGACAGTAATTGCAATGGTATAGAAATAAAAGATGAGTTAGGTGGTGCAGTAAAAAGAATTAAGACTTCAGATTACACTAATCAATATTGTTTAGAATTAATCTTTAATACATGTTGTCCTAATATATCTTTTTCAGCAGGTGATTCAAAAACATATGAATTATTATCATTAGCTAGAAGAGTAGCAAGTACTGATGTAACTGTTTTCATAAATGGTCCAACAGGTTCTGGTAAAGAAGTACTTGCAAATTACCTTCATGAAAACTCTAATAGGAAAAATGAACCATTTGTTGCTGTGAATTGTGCAGCAATACCTGAAAACATGCTAGAAGCTATTCTTTTTGGCCATGAAAAGGGAGCCTTTACTGGTGCCTCAAATGCAAATAAAGGTATTTTTAGAGCTGCTGACAAGGGAACTTTACTTTTAGATGAAATTTCAGAAATGCCTTTATCTTTGCAGGCAAAATTACTTAGAGTACTACAAGAAAGAAAAGTCACACCTGTTGGTGGGCAAAGGGATATTGATGTAGATGTTAGGGTTTTGGCAACATCTAATAGAGATATGGCTCATGAAGTTAATCAGTCTAGGTTCAGAGAAGACTTATATTATAGGCTTAATGTGTTTCCCTTACAAACTCGTAATTTATCATCTAGGAAAGATGATATATTACCAATTGCAATAAAAATTTTAGATAAACATAATCAAGAAGGTAAGCCATCACCATACTTAACTATTGAGGCAAGAGAATTACTTCTAAGTCATAATTGGCCAGGTAATGTAAGAGAACTTGAAAACACCCTTCAAAGAGCTCTTGTATTGAGTAATGAAAATATCATAGATGAAAAATCAATTATGATAGACAAATCATTATCAAAAATTAATGAAAGTTCGTCAGTTGATACTTTTGCAGATCAATTAGCTTTTGCAAAAGTAACTTAAAGGAAAATGGATTATGAAGATTGCAGATCAAAAAATAAGTACAGGAATTATAAGACAAAATATTTTAGAAAAAGCAAATGAAGCTTTTTCAGGAAATAAAACAACTGAAGAATTCTCAAAAAAGATAAATGATGCTATTAGTTCTGTAGCCGACAGTCAGAACAAGGCCGCAAAAATAACTAAAGATTATGAACTTGGAAAAGAAACTGATCTTACAAAGGTTATTATGCAACAGCAAATTTCAAATATTGCGTTCCAAATGACATTAAATGTAAGAAATAAAGTTTTAAGTTCTTACAAAGACATCATGAATATGCCCGTTTAATTTAGAATTGTTAGGAAAAGATTATGGCAGAAGCAACAACAGGAAATGATCTAACTGGTGCAACTCAAAGTACTGGTATTATAAGGAGGATTTCCACATCAATTTCAAATATAAGAAGAATGACAGCAGATCCTGCAGTGCAA
>CACHVW010000063.1 GCA_902583415.1 uncultured SAR116 cluster alpha proteobacterium
AAATCACTTATTCTTGAAACAATCGAATAAACAATTAACCAATCTCTCAACTACTATACCAATCGGCAATATCAAAATGATAATCAAACCAAATACTATAAATCAACACGGTTTAGTTTATCAATATTAGTCTAAATTAGTAAGACAATTGTTTATTTAACAATTAGTTTGCAACGAGTTTTAGATTTATATATTAGTTATGAAGTAATTTACGAATTTAGGAATTGATTGCTTTTTTTGTATTCCCATTCACTTATTTAATAGCTTAAGTTTTACAAGTTCAGAAAACAGCATCCTTGCTCCAACTAAACTCAAATGATCTCTATCTGCGTAAAGAATTTCTCCAACCTTGGAGATGCTGTGGCAATACGAATTATCACATAGAGTGTCTAAGCTGTTTATTATGATTAATTCAGGAAATTTTTCTTTTAGATTAATTAGGACATTTTTTGTGTAAGCTTGTCGGTTCTCTATGGCGCCCTTTGGAATAGCCATTTTTTGTCTTATAAATTCATTACTTGTTTGGTTTGATTTTGCTACAAGTCTCATTAATCTTTTAATCGGATGCCAGCCATTTGAAGGTACTGGAGATATGATGACAACTTTATGCCCAGCATTAATGATGGAAGAAATAGTATTATTAAAAGCTTGTGCAAATAAAACCTTACGTTCATGAAGAGTTTCACTGCCACTTTTGCCAATGTAGAAAGAATGCCTAGGCTCCACTCCTCCAATTGAATTATCAAAAACATCGGAGTGTACATATTTTGGTAGCCTTGCATGAAGCACAATCGTACTCGGTTTTAATGTTGAAATAAATTTCATTCTTTTTTCTTGATAATCAGCATTACAACTTTCAATAAGATTGCCATTAGTAAATGTATGCAATCCTAATAGAAATACACAACCCGCAGTGGTCATATCGACAAGGGTGAAGTTATTTTCTGATAAAGATTCATAAGCTACTTGCGTTAACACTCTTGCATGGCTGTCACCTACAATTACAATTTTCTGTTCAGCATCTCCAATTATACAACTTTTGCTTGGATCCTCCTTCTCACTACATTTAACACCATCCACTATAATACCAGGAAACACCACCGGTTCTAAGTAAGATTTTCCACCCCAAGTTAGATTAATGTTTTTTTGAGGAATTATTCTTAAATGATATAAGGTACCCACTATTGCGAATGAAGATAAACAAATTATAGAAGCAATTAAAAAACCATGGTTTCTGATAGACATGCCTTTTCTAAAAGGTGTTTCAATATATCTCCACATCAAAGATGCAATTAATAAAATAGTTATGACTGAAATGGATTTTGTAAGAACAGAAATACCATCTAAGCTTGCGAGTTTGACATAAACCAGCATTGGCTGATGAACCAAATAAGCAGAATAACTGATTAAGCCAAGTGCAACTAACGGTTTAAGACTGAGTATTTTAGCAGCGACTGTATTCTTCTCTGCATATAAAATTAATAAAACAACACCGACTATTGGTACTAATGAAAATATACTTGGAAAAGGTGTTGATTCATCATAAACAAAGATAGAGAAAGCTATCATAATTAACCCAAGCATTGATAGTGCATTGTTTGTTTTTATACCTTGTTTATGAACAATAAATGCTGCAATAGAACCAGAGAGCAGTTCCCACGCACGTGTAGGCGCAAGATAAAAATTTGCATTAAATTCGTGACGCCAACCCCATTCACTCAATAGCAAACTAACTGCAGCCATACCAACAATCATCCAGAACACTCTGTTCTTACCAAAGCGCCAAGCTAGAATTAGAAATATAGGAAATATAACGTAGTACTGCTCTTCAACAGCCAAACTCCATGTATGCAGAAGGGGTTTATCTAATGCTTCTGAGTCAAAATACCCTCCCTCTTGCCAATCTCCCTCTTTCCAAAATAATACATTCGATGCAAATAAACTCACTGCAACGATACTCTGAAAGAAGTTTCTAAGCTCAGGTGGAGGTAGATAAATCATAGAAATTGGGATGCAAACAAGCACTACAAAGAAAAGTGCTGGGAGTATGCGTCTCGCACGTCGTTCATAAAAGTTCAATATGCTGAAACGGCTGTTCTCTATATCTTGAATAAGTATTGTTGTAATCAAGTAACCACTAATAACAAAGAATACGTCAACGCCTACAAATCCCCCACTAAACAACTTAAAATCAGCGTGGAATAAGATTACAGGAAGAACTGCAAGAGCTCGCAAACCATCTATTTCAGCTCGATATTTCAATTTAACAATCCTTTAAAGTAAGTTAAAGCATATATATCAACATCTTTTATTACACCTTAATTTACCCTTTATATACAATTTAAATGAAAAACAATATTTAATTCAAAATAACTTTAGTTGCTAAATTATTAATAATAATTATTTATATAAATAATTATAATCATGTAAGAAAATAAATATTATATTTTTGTTCATTTTAGTGTAGAAAATTTTAATTCTAACTTTTATATATGATACATGGTTGATACAAATACATATGACAAATCTTTTCCTGTGTCTTGGGAAGAAATCCATAGAAATAGCAAAGCCTTAGCATGGCGTCTATCAGAATTAAAACCATATAAGGGCATCATTGCTGTTACAAGAGGAGGACTGGTGCCTGCAGCCATAGTGGCTAGAGAATTAGATATCAGATTAATTGATACCTTTTGTGTTTTATCTTATAACCAAAAAACTAAGGGTGATGTAAAAGTCTTAAAAGAATCTTCCGTTGCAGATAATGGTGAAGGTTGGCTAATAGTTGATGATCTTGTTGATACTGGTGAAACTATTAAAGCTATAAGATTAAGCTTGCCTAATGCTCATTATGCAACAGTATATGCTAAACCAAGTGGCAGAAAACAGGTTGATACATTTATAACAGAAGTTTCGCAAGATACATGGATATATTTTCCATGGGATATGGAAATGAAGCCAGCTCCTACAATTTCTGAGCGTACACAAAAATAATCATATTGACTAACTGATATAAAGCGTCTAAAACACCTTAAATAATTTGATAGGCTGTATATAATACAGGAAAACAATGAAACGTACATTTCAACCTAGTAATCTAGTAAGAAAAAGAAGACATGGATATAGATCCAGGATGTCTACTGTAGGCGGTAGGAATGTTATTCGTAGTAGAAGAGCTAAGGGTAGAAAAAAGCTCTCCGCTTAAACCTTCATAATAATTTCTATATCTTATTTGTTAATTTCAATAGCTTATGAGATGGTAAAATGAAACTTGTAACCTTAAAGAAGAGAAGAGATTTTGTTTTATCAAATAAGTATGGGCAAAAAATCCATAACAAAAATTTAATTTTACAAGAGTATTGCAACCCTAATATATCAGATAATGTGCTGATGTTTGGTTTTACAGCAACTAAAAAAATTGGTAATGCAGTAAAAAGAAATAGGGCAAAAAGAAGAATGAGGGCATTAATTTCAAGCTTATTAAAAGAAGATAATATTTTATTTAAAGAAAAATATAGTTATGTTTTAATAGCAAAACAGTCAATTTTGAAGGCTTCCTTTTTTGAGATGTACAACCAATTAAAACAATGTTTGAGTAGATTATGATGAAAAGATTTTTAACATCTTCCTCAATTATTTTAATTGATGCTTATAAATATATTATTTCACCTTTATTAGGAAATAATTGTAGATACTTACCCACTTGCTCTGAATACACAAAAGATTCGATAATTAAGTTTGGTTTAAAAAAAGGGATTTGGTTAGGTTTTAAAAGAATTATTAAATGTCATCCATGGGGTAAAAGTGGACACGATCCCATAAAATGAATTATTTAATTCATTTCTTTTAATAAAGCGTACTTTAGGTTAAACAAATATAAAAATAAGATATGTAATTCTATTAGATATAAATTGAGCGAGAAAAATGAACCCAGAAACAAGAAATTTAGTTGCAGCAATTTGCTTATCTATGGCTGTGCTCATAGGCTATCAAATATTATTTGTTGATCCTAAAAAAGATTTATATCAACAAGAAAAAATAGCTAAAGAAAATAATGACACCTCAAACATTCCTTTGCCTGAAAATGTAGGTAATGGGATTATTACATCAGATAATACTGAGCCAACCGAACAAAATAAAACAGTTCCAAGAATTTCAATGGAAAGTCAAGAGGTGTCTGGGTCCATATCATTAAGGGGTGCAAGAATAGATGATATTACTTTAACTCAGTATCGAGAATCGCTCGAACCTGAGAGCGATATGATTAAATTATTATTAAAGTCTAATGGGAGGACACCATATTTTATTGAATTTGGTTGGAGTAGCCCTGATGGGGTAAAAGTCCCTAACGGTAAATCATTATGGCAATCATCAAGTAATCTTTTAACTCCTGAAAAAAGGGTTACTTTATACTGGAATAATGGTGAAGGAATTAATTTTTATCAAGATATAAGCATTGACGATACTTTTATGATCACTGTTAACCAAAGGGTAGAAAATAGTACTGCTAAGTCAGTTACTTTATATCCATACGGTTTAATTAGAAGAGCTGGTGAACCGGAAACTATTGATTTTTTTGTATTGCATGAGGGTCCACTTGGAGTTTTTGACAGAACATTGTCTGAACAAAGTTATAGTGATTTAACAGAAGCTGGCAAAAAGGGTATTAATGTAAAGCCTGATGAAGGAGGTGGTTGGATTGGATTGACTGACAAATATTGGATGACAGCCTTATTACCTGATCAAAACCAGAAATACAACTTTACCTTTAGAAAATTAAGTTCAAATGGTGGACAATATCAAACTGATTTCTTAGGAAATGCTGTAACTATTCCTGCGAACTCTAAAGGTGAGTTTTTATCAAGGACATTCGCAGGAGCAAAAAGATTGGCATTATTTGACGAATATGAACAAAAATTTAATATTCAACATTTTGATTTAGCCATTGATTTTGGTTGGTTTTATTTTTTAACGAAACCTTTCTTTTATGCTTTATCTTGGGCAAATGATTATTTAGGTAATTTTGGATTAGCAATTTTAGCTATAACAGTAATTGTTAAATTATTATTTTTTCCATTAGCAAATAAATCATACAAGAGCATGGCTAAAATGAGAGTGCTAACACCTCAGATTCAAAAATTGAGAGAAAGGGTTGGTGACGATCGACAAAAATTAAACCAAGAAATGATGAATCTTTATAAAAAAGAAAAAGTGAATCCTGCGGCAGGATGTTTGCCAATTTTAGTTCAGATTCCTGTCTTCTTTGCTCTATATAAGGTTTTATTTGTTTCAATTGAAATGAGGCAAACACCTTTTTTTGGGTGGATTAAGGATTTATCTGTTCAAGATCCAACAAGTATTTTTAATCTATTTGGTTTGCTTCCCTATAGCACATCATTTTTACCAGACTTTTTAAATATTGGTATTTGGCCGTTGTTAATGGGTGTGACTATGTTTTTACAGCAAAGACTAAACCCAACTCCACCGGACCCTATACAGGCAAAAATATTTGCGTGGATGCCAGTTGCATTTACATTTTTATTAGCCACCTTCCCTGCTGGTTTAGTTATATATTGGACATGGAATAATCTGCTTTCAATATGTCAGCAATGGGTAATTATGAATAAGATGAATAAAGAGTCAAAATAAGTAGGTTGAATTCTTGTTATATGATGATCTTGAAATTGAAAAAGCTAGAAAAATTTTTTCAGGGGAATGTAAATTCATAGCTGCAGCTCTTGATATCAATGTTATACCTCCCCAAGAAGGTAATGAGGTAGCATTTGCAGGAAGATCTAATGTTGGTAAAAGTTCACTTGTTAATGCCCTTACAAATAGAAAAACCTTAGCTAGAACTAGTCAAACACCAGGAAGAACTAGGCAATTGATATTTTTTGACCTTTTCTATCAAAGTAATAGACTTAGATTAGTTGATCTACCTGGCTATGGTTATGCAAAAGCACCAAGGAAAGATATAAAATCATGGACATCTCTTACTTTAAAGTATTTAAAAGGTAGACCAACACTAAGAACTGTATGTCTGTTAATTGATAGTAGGCGAGGGATTGGAGATTTAGATAAAACTATAATGAAAGAACTTGATATAGCAGCAGTAAGTTGGGTTTTAGTTCTTACAAAAATTGATAAATTGAGTGAAGAAGAAATAATAAAGGTGAAAGATAATTCAAATAAAATTATTTCTAAATATACAGCTGCTTTTCCAGAAATAATGGTTACTTCAAGTCTCAAAAATAATGGTATTGAAATGTTGAGAACATATTTAGCAAGCTTTTCATAAAAAAAGATAAAAT
>CACHVW010000064.1 GCA_902583415.1 uncultured SAR116 cluster alpha proteobacterium
ACGTGAACTACACGCATACGTAGAAGAGAATGTCGTACAACAATCCTCTGGTTCTCAAACCCCTGAACTACAAGGTGATAAAGACAAAGTGCTAGTTCAGTTTAACTAGGATTAAGATGCTGCTTCACAAACAAAAACTTACTTGCTAAAATATTTAAACAACTAAAATTATGAGGAATATTATGTGTAAAAACTTTTTAAAAATTATATTTTGTATTCTAGCTGTTTTTACTTTCTCAAATTGTGCATCCATAGTTTCAGATTCAACTCAAGTTGTTTCGGTTGAGACCCCAAACTGTAAAGGTGCAAAGTGCAGAATGACAAATAGTGAAGGAGTTTTTTACATACAAAGCACCCCTGGAAGTACAGCAATTCAAAAAGCATATGGTGATTTAACCGTAACTTGTGAAAAAGATGACTTAGCTTTTACTTCAATACATAAATCAAAAGCCAATATGGCTACATATGGTAATATATTACTTGGTGGTATACCCGGAGCACTCATTGATGGTGGTTCAGGTAAAGGTTATGATTATCCCACACTTTTAATAAATGGATTAGATTGTAGATATTAATATTTTATTTAACTACTTAAGTTAAATTGTATTTGATATCAAAATAAATGCTCAATTATTCATCATAAACTCACGAAAGTAATTTTAATTTCATTAAATTTTTATATTTTATTTAGGTTAATTTTTTTTGAAGTAATTTTACTTTAGGTTTAGCAACGATTTAAGAAAGAGGTATTTATGAAAATAATATTAGTTATGTTAAGTTTTTTATTTGTTAATCTTAGTATTTATGCAAATGAACATTCTGGGAAGATTCATCTTGAAGGTTTTGGTGCATGGTCCTTAAATATTTTGAATGCTGGTAATGGTAATATTTCAGTGACATACGACGGTTTATATAGTGGTGTTGCTATGAATGGAACTGAATTTGGAAATAATTCATCTGTTCAATGTTTAGGTGGACTTACTGCATTTAAAGGTAAATTCAACGATGAAAGTGGTATATGTAAATTTCTTTTTGCTAATGGGGATACTGCTTTTACAAAATACAATGGTTCAGGAGAAATAGGTAAGAGTGGTTCAGGAACTTTTGAATTTATTGGAGGCACTGGTAAATATAAATCTATTTCTGGAACAGGAACTGTAACACGAGTTCAAATTCAAGCAGCAAAGAGAGGTTATACTCAAAGTAAAAATATATTTAAGGGTAGTTATAAACTTAACTAGATTATATTTTTACAATTTTTTTAATTAACTTTGAGTATATTTAATACCTAGTTAACATGAATATAAATTTTAATTAATTCGCTACTAAACAATGACATTATACCTTAATGTATTTTTCTTAAGAATATAAATATGGAAAAAAAAAATAAAATTTCTTGTTCATGTGGTTCATGCCAATTATTTCTAAATGACCCATTACCTAAATATTCTGTAATGTGTGCATGTGAAGATTGTAGGCAGGCACAGAGATGGGCAGAAATAAATGGGGGTAAAAAACCTAAAGATATTATTTATTCTGTATATTTTCGTTCGGATATTAAGAGTTATAGTGGTATTGAAAATATGATTGCGACCCAACTTAGGGGTGATGCAAGTTCAACGAGGATATATTGTAAGAAATGTTATTCTTGTTTTGCAGTTGACCATGTCAACTATCAAAATAATGTGTTTATGATTCAACCTGATTATTGTAAGCAGAACTTTAACTTGCAAATACCACCATTAGCAGTCCTTAATTTACAAGATTATCCGGGAGAATTTGCTGAACTAGACTCTGATACTATTCCTGTTTTTCATTCAAGAAAATATCCTCAAGAAAGAAAAAGATTTTTATCCATTGAACCAATATCTGAGTATCTTACCCCACCAAAAATTCCTGCTGAAGGAATAACAATAAGAGAACTTATCACAAAGATTGGAAAAATTAGAGTATTGGATTTAATGAGAGGTGATAATCTAGAGGAACTTGATAATGAACAAGTTAATTCTTAAACAAGAAGTCTTGGATGCGTATGATGGTTATGTTAAGGCATTTATAAAAGGAGATACAAAAGAAGTTGAAAACTATTTAAGTTTTCCCAACTATAGATTTCTCGATGGTGAAATAAAAGAATTTAATGAGTTTCATTCTAACCTAGATGAATTAAAAAACAGAGGTTACAAAGATACAATTGCACTTAGTATTGATATTGTAGAAATTAATGAAGAAAAAGCACATTTAGTTTTAAAAGAGGCATTGAGAGTAAAGGATAATAATGAACCACTAGAAGAAATAAGTTCATTTTATATTTTTATTAAAGAAGATGATAAATGGAAAATAAAATTTAGTTCTGCTTTCTTTTTTCCTAAGTAACGATTAAATACCTAATTTAAATGTATAACATTTGTCCCAAATGGATCTGCAAACTATCAACCGGTCAATAGCACAAGTGCAGTGCTAAACAAATGGATGAAAGAGAAACTGTCAGATAAATATGTTATCCGAGTATTTAAATATTCTTTTAGAGACAGATTAAGAGCTGTAAAGAATCCATTGGAAGACATAGATCAATTAGGTGGATGGAGGCTAAATAATGTAGGGCAGGAATATGGTAAAAATTATAATTTGTCCGTACCTAGTAAATAGTTATTAAAAATATGAATTAACTTCTATAATCATGAAGAACAATTCCTCTATTATTCCTATATCTTGTGTTATAATTTTTTCCTACTTTTGGAACGACTTTTTCTTCAATTATTTTTTGACAGTCTCTATAAGCTTTCTCAGACTCATATTCAAAAACTCTTGTAATTCTGTGATTTTCTTTGTTCCAAACTTGTGCGACTGTTACTCTAATCAACCCAGCTTTAGAAAGCTCTGCCATTAAATCATCAGTCCATATTCTTTCTTGAAAAGTTTCAAGCCAATGCTCTAACTCTATCTTTGAAGGAAAATCTAATTCCATAACATTCATAAATAGAGTTTCTTTAGTTATAGGTTTTACCATATATATCACCCATTAATCAGTAAACAAAATATGCCTAAATATCAATGTGTTAACACGTAAAATTGAAGTGAAATATTTAACCCTGAGTGAACTTCTTTACACTTTGTATTCACAACACACACTGCCACATAAGCTATACCCTTAGATTATGGATTACATTGTTATTGTCAATATGCACGAAATATATATCAGTTTTTACATCAGTTAAATTAACCTTACTAGTCTAGAGTAAGTGGATATTGATATATAAATATTTCTAACTATAACAACAATTATATGTGTCACTTAAACTGTAACACTGTTCGGGGATAAGACGAGGGTATAGCAAGATATTTATAATTATGTTGTGCAGCAGATTGTTAAACACAATATTTATCTACACAATTAATCTTTTATTTAATCTTTAAATAATCAATATCAAATATAGATTTCTCTAATACTTGTTTAGAACCCGGCCTACTAATACCAACTTTAACAAAAGGGTATCCACATTTAGAAGCCCAAATCATTGGTTGAGACTAAATTTTTTTACCTTCAAATGATAATGTTAAATCTAAACCACCTTCATGAATATCCTGAAACTTTGTTGGACTTATTTCTAATTTGAAATTGACCCATTTACTATAAATATTTGTTACGTTGATCTCTGGATAAAAAGTTAGACGATTTGTATCTCTGTTATTCAAAGCATAGAACAGGTAAAGGACACTGTCTTGAAATGTTAACATGACAGATGGTTTGTTAAAAGTTGAACAATGTTTTGTATCATTACCAATCACAAAAAAAGTTTCTCTATAACTAGTAAATCCTGAAATAAACCTTAACCTTAAATTAATATCATATGATTTAGACTTATTCTTGAGCATAGTTTTGCTTGTACGAATTTCAGCTCTTTCCCAATATGGTCCAACATACTTTTTTTTATTATCATAATAAGGTTTATTATCTTTTAAAGCAGTTCCAACTTGTCCATTAAATAATCTAAATCTTAGAAATTTTATATTTTCTTGTTCAAACCAACGTACATTCCATTTTTCTTCAGAGTTGGATGGGAAACCATTATTTGAACATAATGAGTGTGACCAATCAATATCTTGATATTTAATATTTTTTAGTACTCCTTTTTTTTGTGAGAAAAAATTATCAGCATTTGCTATTGGTAGTAGTGAAAAGAAAAATATAAACGGTAATAGTAAAATTTTCATAAATTAAACTTAAATAATTTTAAAAATTTAGTTAAGTATATTGTCTTAATTTAATAAGAATAGTTTTTGTGCATCAAAATTAGTTTGAATGCATAAAAAAATATACACACAAAAAATAAAAATCTTAATAAGATTTTCTTAACATAAAAATAAAAGTTGTTTATGATTCTTTTATGAAAATCAGTTTAAAAATTTATATTTTTCTTTTCTTAATCTTTTTTATCACTAATCTTTTTTTAAAACCAATTTATGCGAATGAAAATGAAAATGGGGTAAAAGAAGCTCTTGGTTTCATGATTGGTGGTGATGGTGGATGGGAATCTTTTTCTACTTTACATGAAGTTAAAGGTTGTAATGTTACTTATCATCAAATGTTTATGGGTTTCAAACTAACTGTAAATTATAACTTTGACAAAGTTTTTTGGAAATCAGCTTCATCAGAAGAAATTGATGGTAAAACATTCTTTATACTAGATGGTCAAATAGGCACACAAACAATAAAGGCAATTAACGTAGAAACAAATGATGATGTTACATATGATTTACTTATTTTTGGATTAGTAGGAGGTGAAACTTCAAGAATTAGATTTCCAATAGTTACAGACATTTCAAGATTTGAAAATGCCTTGATTGATTTATCTCAAATATGTCAAGGTATTAATACCAGATATTAATAAACAATAAGGTATTTAAACATGTCTAATAAATTTTATTTCAAAATATTGCCATTTTTTGTAATTTTTCTTTTTTTTTCCAAGAATATTTATGCACAAGGTGCTGCAAGTGATCAATATAAACAAATGGGAGGAGTAACAGGTTTAACTGAAATTTGCTTTAAAAACTAAAAATTTAGAGCTTACTTTATTAAAGCAAATTGGTCAGGCGTTTATTACTCAACCTGAAATGGGTGAAATGATATTTAAACTCCTATACGATTTTTATGATGCTAAAGCTGTAGCGATGGAAAAAAAAGTTATATGGAATGGAACAGCACAATCTTACAACAAAAAACAATTTGATTGTAACAATGCAGGGGATAAAAAACTGATAAAACAATTTGAGAAAAAACTTATGAATGGATTAAAATCTCAAGGCTAAGTTTTACGGGTCTAATCGATTTTAATCGGATTGTTTATATCTATCTTACCTACAATATTTTACTGGGTGGACAAATAAAAAAGTTATAGGATTAACAATGAGTGAATTAAAAAAATGAGTACTGGAATTATTTTAGGTTTAGGTTTAATAACCATTGCCATTTGTTTTTACATTATGCTTAATATTCCTTATTGGTCTTTATTATGGAATAAAAGAAAAAAAAAGAATTTGGAATTAGACAAAGAATATCACCAATGGGTATATACTTCAGATGATGTTTTAAATAAGGTGCTTAAGGTTTGTGTTTGGAGTTTATATTGTTATGGCATATACTTTTTTATTTTAGAAATTTGGTATAAGTTTTTTTGAATAAACACTCTATCTGCAGCACACTTTAACTATACATATCTAACCATACCCCCATGTCCCATGCACATGATTAAACTTTAAGTGATACATATAAGCGTTATTATAGTTTGTTATATTTATACACCTACATACCCACTTATTCTTTACTGATAAGAGTTAATATAGGGTAGTCCATTTTGTGCCTGTTGACAAAGATTCAGTGATATATAAACGGAGGGTAGAGCTTGTATTCAACAAAAAGTGATACATTACAAGTGAACATAACTTCACTCAGAGCGAACCAATAAATTTATTACCATATTGATTTTATTAAATATTAATTTTTATATTTAAACTGATGTACAAACTGATACACAAAATATTTGTAAATAAGGTAATTATAATTGTACTTTACCTTTTTGTATCG
>CACHVW010000065.1 GCA_902583415.1 uncultured SAR116 cluster alpha proteobacterium
CCGTGAATAAATAGCGGATTATAAGCTAAAGAATTTTTTTCACATATTCTTTTAGATGCTGCATATGGCATACGATTAGATTCACCAACCACAAAATTATCAAAAGTAAATTTTGAGTTTGTTTTCATTGACACGCTATCAATGAACGACAAATCGCTATAGGTTGTATGTTGATTTATTTTGATTTTTTGAACATCTTTTTTTAAAGAAATATTTTCTTTTAGTTTAGAAGAAACTGTATGAAATTGAATTTTTTTTAAAGATGTAAAAAAAATAGACGCCTGAAAAAAAATAGTATCATAATATTGAGTTTCCGCTCTATTTATAGCTATTTTAGAGTCTGTTGAAAGGTGTAATATACCATTTTCAAATTTTTCAAATTTAAGAGGCTTAATCCATGCTTTCCAAAAAATTTCTTTTAAAGTCCGGGAAATTAGAGATTTAGTCTCTTCCCATTTACTTCTCTGAATGAGAAATTCTTCATTTGAAGAGTTTGCGTTTTGGTTATTTTTTTTATCTAATTCAGAATTTATTTCAATATCAGACATTTATTCAAAATCCTATTTTTAAAAGATAGATTTTTAAACAGATTATTTCTTGAAAAACAAGACGATTAACTATTTGAAATATATATGTCTACAAACCAATCGCAAGATTTGAGGTTGTAATAAAATAAAAAAATATATTGATTTTTAATAATCTATAAAAAACATAAATAAAACAGTGGATTAAATTTTTTACGAATATTTATTTTAATTAACAAAATTAATTAAATTTTATATAGTGTCAAAATTTTACTTAATACTGTTATATAATATTTGATTATATTACTTTGAATTTATTATGATTCTCTTAGATCAAATATTTAATTTAATATTACTTTCTAATTTATTTTAATTTATAATCAAAATAAATTTTTCAGAAAACCTACGATTATTATTTTTATAAATTAAGCGAATCGTTGAATTAATTATTTTATAAAAAAAGAGGCAAATGCCTCTTTGTTTAAAAATTATTATGAGAATAAGTTTACGCTATTTTTTTTATTCTTGAAGCAAGTCTAGATAATTTTCTAGACATAGTATTTTTTTTAAAAACACCTTTTGTGACTGACCTATGCATTTCTGGCTGAGCAATTTTAAATGCTTCTTGCGCTAATGATTTGTCAGCTTTATCTATAGCTAATTCAACTTTTTTGATAAAGGATCGTACTCTATTTTTTCTGATCTTATTAACAATTTCCATTCTAGCATTTCTTCTGATTCTTTTTTTTTGCTGAAATATGGTTAGCCATAACAATACCTTTCAAATTTTAATATGAATTAAATTTTTCTTCATTAATTGTCAAGTTAATTAAGATATATATATTTATTTTTGAAGTATCACCTTTGACAGTTGCTACAAAAATACGTTGATCGATTACTAATATTTATTAGAGTTATCAAGTTATTACATTTATTACAGTTATGTTTACTTTTTCCATAAACTTGAAGTTTTTGTGCGAAATATCCAAGTTTTCCATCAGGTTGTAAGTGATTTCTTATTGTTGTTCCACCAACATTTATTGACTTTTTTAATATAAAGTTTGTTGCATCTATAATTGATTTTAAATGTTCTTTTTTGAGGCTATCCACAGTTCTTAAAGGATTAATACTTGCTCTATGTAAAATCTCACTAGCATAAATATTTCCTATACCAGCAATAATACTTTGATCCATTATAAAGTTTTTAATACATCTAGTTTTTTTATAAATTTTTTTTTGTAGATATTGTATAGTAAAATCGTTTCCAAGAGGTTCTACACCTAGTTTTTTTAGCAAAAAGTGCTTTTCAATATCTTTTATATAAAAAAAATCAACATACCCAAATCTTCTAGGATCATTATATACAATCGAAAAAAATTTATTTTCTTGATTTTCTACATTGATTTTAACATGATCATGCTTAGATGCCTTGTATTCCTCAGATGCAATCTTTATTGTTCCACTCATTCCTAAATGAATTAGTAATATATATTTTTTGGAGGTCGGTATTAAAATATATTTTCCTCTTCTATATGGTTTTTTTAAAATTTTTTCTTTTAAATCTTTTTCAAGGTTTTCTTTTATATTCCATCTTAGATCTTTTCTGAATATCTCAATATCACTTACTCTAGAATTATTAAGAATTTTGGATAAAGCTAAACATACTGTTTCAACTTCAGGTAATTCAGGCATTTTTGTCCTTTTTATTCTATCTTAAAATAAATTTAGAAAGTATATTAATATTAATTAAAGTAATACTAATTATATTGTTTAGGTTAATAATGGTAAATAAAAATCAAAATAATGTAGACTTTGGTTACAAGTCAGTAAAAAAAAGTGATAAACAAAAATTGGTTAATAATGTATTCAATGCAGTTGCTCGCAAATACGACCTTATGAATGATATAACAAGTTTAGGTATTCACAGAAGTTGGAAAAGTGATTTAATTAATTGGATAGCCCCTCAAAGTAATCAAAATTTGGCTGATATTGCTGGAGGAACAGGTGATATCGCTTATAAATTTTTAAATTCAGGTGGTAATTCAGCTCATATTTTCGATATAAATAAAGAAATGATCCAAGTAAGTAAAAAAAAGTATAGGAATATCAATAACTTAGAGTGGTCAATTGCAAGTGCAGAAAACATTCCAGCCTTAGACAATTCATTTGAAAGAGCAACCATGAGTTTTGGTTTAAGAAATATTACAGATAGAAATAAATCTTTACAAGAAATTTACCGTATTCTTAAGCCTGGTGGTAGGTTTATATGTTTAGAATTTAGCCATGTTGAAAATGATTTTCTAAAGAAATTTTATGATTTATGGTCATTTAGAATTATGCCATTAATTGGAGATAAAGTTACTGGCAATAAAGAAGCCTACACATATTTAGTAGAGTCTATAAGAAAATTCCCTACCCAACCTGAGCTTTCTCAAATGTTTTCTGAAGTTGGATTTTCTAGAGTGAAATACAGAAACTTATCAAACGGCATAGTTGCTCTGCATAGTGGTTGGAAAATCTAAATGCTGATACAACAAAAGTTAGAATACCCGCTATGGAAAATACCATATTTTTTAATTAAAAGTCTTTTAATACTTATTAAAGTAATTAGGACTGGCATTTTGACTCCTCTTATTGAAAATAAATTTTTTAATAAACAAACAGAATTAATTTTGAAAACTTTAAATTTTGTTTTTGTAAATGACGATAAAAGAGAAATCGGAAAAAAACTTTCCAATGTTTTAATCAACTTGGGACCAGGATATATAAAATTTGGTCAAGCTTTGTCAACAAGACCTGATATACTTGGAAAAAAAACATGCGATGAACTTAAAATATTACAAGGTAAATTAAAACCTTTTTCACATTCTATTGCTAGAAAAATGATTCAAGAAGAGAATGAAAATCTTCTTCAAGAAAGTTTAGCTTCTTTTGATGAAAATCCAATTGCAAATGCATCTGTTGCTCAAGTTCACACTGGGATCCTTAAAAATGGAAAAAAAGTAGCGATTAAAATATTAAAGCCAAACATACATAAACATTTGTTTAGAGACTTTACTTTTTTTATTGGATAACCAAATTCTTTGAATTTTGTATTCCGAGTATCAAAAGACTCAAACTTTCCAAAAATGTAGAGGTATTATCTGAAGTCTCTTTAAATGAACTTGATTTAACATTAGAGGCTTCTGCAGCAGATGAACTTGCTGAAAATTTTAAAAATCACCATAACTATAGAGTTCCAAAAATTTACTGGGAATTTACAACTAAAAACATGCTTGTTCTTGAATTTATCGAAGGGATTAGAATTGATGATTTAGAATCTCTTAATGCCTCTAAACATAATATCAAAAAAATAACAGAAATAGGCACAGAAGTATTTTTCCTTCAAGTTTTTCGTGATGGTTTCTTTCATGGGGATATGCATCCCGGAAATATTTTAATTGATAAAGAAGGTGCACTAGTACCTATTGATTTTGGTATTATGGGCAGACTATCAAATAAAGATAGACAATTTTTAGCATTATTACTTACTTATCTATTAAATAAAAATTATAAGAAAGTTGTTGAAATACACGATGAAGCAAATATGTTGGGCAAAGATGTTTCCCATGATCATCTTTCTCAAGCAATAAGAGCTATCTCTACGCCTATCTTAAACAAACCAATTGGTGAAGTTTCTTTAGCTAAATTACTAGACCAAATACTGAGTCTATCTAAAAAATTTGATATCGAAGTGCAACCGCAATTTACACTATTACAAAAAACTATGTTAATGGCTGAGGGCACAACTAGACAAATAAATCCAAATATAAATATGTGGGAATTGTCTAGACCCTTGATAGATAAATGGATTACTGATACACATGATCCATTTAAGGTCCTGGAAGAATGGTTTCATAAGAATAAAATAGCTTTACTTAAAATACCTGAAATAATCAATAAAATTGATGAAATTTTATCAAAAAAATGAAATATTTCATTTATTTTTCATTTAATTTAATTATTATAATATTTTTAATATAACAATAGACATTATCTCATGAATAATATTTCACAACTTATTTCTTTACTTGGAGGAACAGGTGCTGTAGCTGAAAAATTAAAAATTCGACCCTCTGCAATTTCTAATTGGAAAAAGCTTAATAAAATACCAAGTAACAAGCGTGAAGCTATTTTAGAATTAGGCTCATATTTAAACGTAAACATTGAAAAATTTTTACCTTCCAAAAAATTAAACAATTTGAAATTTAAAATGTTGTTAATTATTTGTGGAGGAATAGCATCATATAAATCTCTTGAGATAAT
The DNA here is from genome assembly GCA_902583415.1 of uncultured SAR116 cluster alpha proteobacterium. Classification (GTDB taxonomy): domain Bacteria; phylum Pseudomonadota; class Alphaproteobacteria; order Puniceispirillales; family Marisalimonadaceae; genus Marisalimonas. The sequence goes on from CACHVW010000065.1 coordinate 4,830, forward strand.
TAGATTAATAAAAAAAACTGATATTGAACTTGATGTGGTGATGACTAAATCTGCTCAAAAATTTATCACACCTTTGTTGGTTACAAGTTTAAATGAAAAAAAATGTTACATTGATTTATTTTCAAACGAAGACGAAGCAAAAATGAACCATATTAATCTAGCCAGAAGTCCAGATCTTATCTTAGTAGCACCTGCAACTGCAAACATAATGGCAAAGCTTGCAAATGGATTGGCTGATGATTTAGCAAGTACAATTTTGCTTGCTTCTTTCTCTAAAGTAATTTTTGCACCTTCAATGAATCCAGTTATGTGGAATAATTTAGCAACTCGTGAAAATTACAGAAAACTATTAGATAGGGGCATAAAATTTATAGAACCAGATACAGGTGATATGGCATGTGGTGAAAATGGAACAGGAAGATTTCCAGAGCCTAAGTCAATATTAAAATTTGCTTTATCATACATTAAAGAAAATCAAATTCTAAAAAGTCAATTTAAAAACATTTCTATTTTAATTACAGCAGGACCAACAATAGAAGAAATTGATCCAATAAGGTTTGTAAGCAATAAATCATCAGGCAAACAAGGTTTTGAGATTGCTTCTGAATTAACAAGAAGAGGAGCACAAGTAACTCTGATAAGTGGCCCTGTCAATATTCCTTTTCCAGATTGTAAGAATATTATAAAAGTTAAAACTGCGAAGGAAATGCTAGATAATGTAACTCAACAACTGCCTACTGATATTTTGATATGTAGTGCGGCAGTAGCAGACTGGAAATTAATCCCCAAAACTTTTTCAAATAATAAAATTGACACAAATAATAAAATAAAAAAAAATAATAATAAATTATTTTTTGAAGCTGAAAAAAATCCTGATATTCTAGAAACAATTTCAAAAAGTAACGTTAGACCAAAAATTGTGGTCGGATTTTCAGCAGAAACCACTAATATTAATCAAAATGCTCATTCTAAATTAATGTCTAAAAATATTGATTTAATTATTGCCAATGATGTCAGTAACAATAAAGTTTTTGGAAAAGATTTTAATAAGGTATCCCTTATTGAAAAAAATAATTATGAGGAATGGAAAAAACAAAGCAAAAAATCTGTAGCTTACCATTTAGCTAATAAAATTAATGATCTTTTGATTAATTATAACAAACGAGGCGTAAATGCTTAATGATGACG
>CACHVW010000066.1 GCA_902583415.1 uncultured SAR116 cluster alpha proteobacterium
GGGGTTCGAGTCCCTCAGAGCGCACCATACACCACTGCTAACCAATTGAACTGTAAGCATATTATGTGTAACAGCCAACTGGTGTGAAAGATTATGAGAAATAAATGTGTAGCAAATCATGTAATGAAACGTGATGGTAAGTATTATTATGTGCGTCATATACCTAAAGACTTAACTCAACATTATTCCATTCAAAGATTATGTTTTAGTTTGAAGACTAATTCAGATTCAATTGCAATTAGATATTCTAAATCAATTACTCAAAGGTTAGATGATTATTGGTTTGGTATTCGTCTGAAGAATATGGATGTACCTGCTGTAGATAAGGTGAGATTAGATAATGCTATTAATGATGATACTCCAAAGATTTCTGAAGCGTTAGAACTATACTTAAAACTAAAAGGTTTTGGTAAAGATAAAACATTCATTAGAACTGCCAATAGAAATATTAAATATGTAATTAAAGTTTTAGGTAATAAATCATTAAAATCATATTCATCATCTGATGGAGCTAAATTCCGTGATTGGTTGTTAGCAAATAATATGAATATCAATACTGTCAAAAGAGTATTCTCATCTGTTAGGTCAATTATAAATATAACCATAAGTGAGCTTGGATTAGATTGTTCTAATGGATTTGCTAGAACTTATTTTCCTAAAGATGATTCAATTGAATCTCGTAAACCATTACCCATAGATAAAATCAAATTAATTCAAAACCTCTGTAAAGAAAAAGATGATGAAATGCGTTGGATATTAGCTCTTGTGAGTGATACTGGTATGAGATTAGGGGAAGCAGTAGGATTACTTAAGTCTGATATTAAGTTTGATAATAAAATTCCATATATTGATTTAAAACCTCATCCTTGGAGAACATTAAAAACTAAAATGAGCGAAAGATGTATACCACTTATTGGTGCATCTTTGTGGGCATCTAAAAGGATATTAGAAAATAATAATGATAGTATATATGCGTTTCCTAGGTATACCACCCATATCAAAACAAACACTAATTCTGCAAGTGCAGCTTTAAATAAATGGCTTAAAGAGAAACTGTTAGATGATTATGTAATTCATGGTTTTAGGCATAGTATGCGTGACCGTTTAAGAGCTGTTGAATGTCCAAGTGATATAGTTGATAGAGTTGGAGGATGGATAACTGCAGGAGTAGGGCAGTCTTATGGTGAGGGCTATCCTATAGAAGTCATTAGTAAATGGATGAATAAGATTTAGCAACGTCTTTCACACCAGTTGGCTGTTACACATAATATGCTTACAGTTCAATTGGTTAGCAGTGGTGTATGGTGCGCTCTGAGTGAAGTTATGTTCATATACAGTGCACCAATTTCAACTGAACTTTAGCAATATCCTCAGTTTATGTATTACTAAATCTGTGTCAACAGGCACGTTTTCTTTCACAGTTTCTTTCACAGTTAAAAAATGTTCCGGTAATGGAATAGTCCTACGTAAATGATAATTATACTTTAGATGTTAAAGACACTTATATGTAACATCTAAATACACCCCATGCATGAGCCACCCGGGGTGTGTACGTATATATACATATGCTCTTACACAGATGTGCTCATATAGATGTTAACCACTTTAATGACTCATAGAGAGTCATACAGAGTCATTACTGTTATCATAGTCAAATTGTACATCTAATGTGCTTACAGTGGCTGTATGATTCTGTATGAGTCAGGAATAATGGTCCTAGTTAAACTGTACAAGCACTCTGTCTTTATCACCTTGTAGTTCAGGTGTTTGTCTGAATTGTGATTGTCTTTCTACTTTATCCTTGATGAAAGCATGAAGTTCTTTTGCAGTAATTTTGTTATCATTATTTGAGTCAGCTCCACCTTCCATTCCAAGCATGGTGTAATAAGAAAATAAACCATGTTTTACTTCTTCAAGTGACTGACTTGTTTGATTGCCCTGAGCTGCTGAAAGTACAGTAAAGTTACTTGGTATAGCCTGCTCTTTAGCTTTAACTAGAACAGGTCTCAGACTAGCAACTAATGTTTCATCATTTCGTGTTCCACCAGAATAACAGGTGTCTAAGAATACTGTAACTGTACGTGGTTTAGTAGCCTGTATATCTGCAAATAATTCTTTTCTTTTGATAGAAGAATCTTCTAATAAATCAGGAACACCGTCATAAGGTAGAAGATATACATCTTTACCATCATCTGTTGCCAATCCATGTCCTGCGAAGAACACGAATATATCAGTTTTATCTGTTACTGTTCTTTTTAAAAGCCATGTTTTTATCGCTCTTGTTATATCAATCCTATCTGCCTTATCATTTACTAGTTCTTTTATATTTGATGATGGTATGCCCAATTTCAAATTAGCATAATCATAAAACATCTTTGCATCACTATCAGCATATAGAGCACTCGCTTTTGTGTTCTCATAATCAGAAATACCAATAATTAATGCTAATGCATTAGGGTTGGATTTAACTTTTTTAAGAGATGGGTCTAAACTTTTAAACTGTTGTTTGTCTGCTGATTTTATATCACCACGTTCTAGCTGTAATATTTTTGATGCCTTATTTCCTTTAATATCAAAGGCAACTACTTCAATTGTTTTTCCACTTCTTGGAACATAAAATGATGTCTCAAATGTTCCATTTGACTTAAGTTGTTGTGCCTGACCATCAACTAATACCTCTGCTACTTCTGTGTTATCAGTAACACGACCTGAGATAATAGCGTTTGAACCATCTTGTTTAGCAAAAGCATTTATAATTGGTTTTTCAGTGTCGGCATTTATTTTTTGTTCTTCTTGTTTCTGCTTAGCTTCAATGGCTGCTAATTTTCTTTCTAATTCAAGTGCTCTTTTCTTAACAGCATCCAATTCAAAGGATGAATTATTTGAAGTTAATTTTGATTTATCAGTTATCTCTTTTAAAACATTTTCAGTAAAAATTTTAGAATTTTTCTTTATTTTGATTTCAGCAGTAAAAGTAACTTTGCAGGCTTTTGAAGCACCGTCATTGATAACATTTTCTTTGACATTGGAAATTGAGTTTATTGATGCATTTCTTTCAATTTCGGTTGATTTTTCTATTGTTTTACATTTCGTATCAACACATTCTTCAATTACATTAGTACTTATTTCTGGTTGTGAAAATCTTTTAATGATATCATCTTTCCCTTTCTCAAGAGCTATATTACATGCCTCATTAACAGAAGTAAAAGCATCCAAAATTTGTTCACTTGATATATCAACTGTAAATACTTCATCTTTTTTATTGTCACTTTCTAAATTATAAAGAAAGTTATTAGACATATATTCGCAATTAAAAAATTTATTTTCATTAGAATTAAGAGTTTCACATGGAATTTTAATTTGATTGGCCTCTTTAACAAAGTAACCAAACTCTTCTTTTGTTAATGATTTTGATTTGATTTTATTTTGCTCTATTTTTTTTTGAATATCTAAAGCAAAGTTGTAACAAGCATCACTTGTTTCCAAAAGTTCTTGTCTGATTTGATACCATGCACCTAAAGAATAAATATATTTATAAAATATGTCCTTATTATTTTGCTCATTTTCTTTAATATATTTAAGAGCTAAATCCCCAATTTTATTTAAATCTTCATATGTTTCTTCTCTGTTAGAACAATCTGCATAATCAATAAAATTATTTGTAACTGTGTAATTCTTGTCAAAATTAATTTTTGCATCAGCACAAAAAATACCAACTTTTTTCCTTATCAAAAAATATGGAAGTGTGTCTTCGTTAATATCGTTATTAGTAATATTACAGAGAGTTCCCTTGTTTTTATTTTTTACAAAATATTTAATTACTTTTTGGTTAGATGATGGAGACGTACTTTAACTACACTTTTTAAATTTTTCTTTTTTTATAGCTAATGGTGTATCATACCAAGAATCATCAACACACCAGACATAATCATCTAAAGTATTTTTCAAGTTAACATTCATAAAGTTATTTGACTTTGATGCTATTTTTGGATTTACAACTTTACCAACACCACAGTCTAAGCCACGACGTTTAGCTTCCTTTACGATACTATATGAATTTGGGTGCCATACCCTGATAGAGTCACTTATATATGACGCTCTTTCGCAAATATATTTATCATCTTCATCTGCTAAAGGGTTTTCTACAAGAACTTCCTTGGTGTGTGAAAGACTATTTAACTCTTTATAAACCTCAATGAAGCTATTATTTACTTGGTCAAATTTTCTTAAATATGAGTTAAAAAAAGGTTTTTCATTTTTGGCGATTTTTGAAGAAATACGATTAATGTCTTTTTCAATTAAATTTAATTGTTTTTCAATAACTGACAAAACTTCAATTAAATTCTGTTGTTCCTTTTCAGAAATCTTAGATGAATACAAACTTATTTTAAGTTGTGTTAGGTTATCATCTAATTTTAAAATTTTATCATAACTTAATTCTATAATTTTATAGATTGAACTTTTACTTAGATTACTTGTTTCTATTCCATCTTTCCAAATCCCCTCTAATCTTTCACCATTAGCAAATATGTAAATGCCTTTTCCATGCATTTTATTTTTTTGCCATTCTCCAATATATTTATCACCATTTTTAAAATCTACACTTTTAAAACAATTATCCAACGAATTTGATGTATGAGGACAAGGTCCAAGACTGTAGCTAACAAATGGAAACATTACAGAAAAAAAATATATAAAAAATGGAATTATCAATTTATTTATGTACATAACAAAATTATTTTAACAATTATAAATAATTTGTGAAGTATTTGGATGTGGTATTTAAATGCCACACAAACATTATACGTAATTTATTATAAGTACGAGTATATACTTAAAACTTAGAGAACATAAAAATGTATCATTTAAGTGTACATTTAGATGTACAGTTAAGTGTATTGAATATGTTTTTAATATTAAAATTAACAGTCATTTATTATTGTAAATCACTTAAGTGTTACATTTAAATGTATTATTATAACATATTTATATAATTAAATTTTGATACTGTTGTACAGTATAGTAGTACCTATATGTACTATAAACACCTTGCATTTTTAGCATATTTATAGTATATTACAAATTCCCTAACTTTGACAGCTAATACTTGCGCAAAGCTATATTGTGTAAAGGTTTCCCGGTATTGATGAGGAGCTTAATGACTTCAGTAGAACATAAATATTTTGAACATCCAGATTTTATAATAAGACACTTAGAATGGTATGCTTTTCATCATATTCTTTATGACGGAAACTGGGCTAAAATTGGAGATGCTATTCCAGCATATTACCAAAGAGCATTCTATTGGCAAGACCACTTTAACACTAAAGCAAAAGATAAACATCATCAGATTAAACGTAAGGTATTCAAAAAAGAAATAACAACTATGGAAGAGTTTTATTGTGAATTAGATAAAATACTTAAACCAAAACCATTTGGTAATGCACTAAAAGATAAGAAACAAAGAACTGCTCAATCAGCTTATCAAAAAGAACAATTAGGTGATGCATTTATAGATGATAAGAATTTGTTATCAAAAGCCAAACAATCTGCGTTTCAGTTAGCTGAAGAAAATGCTGACAGAGATATGATAGTTGCAAGAGCTAATGAGTTAGTTAATGAACACTCAAATGAAGCACTATCTCCAGAACAACTAGATACTTTAATCATGTATATAGAAGCTCAAGTTAATAAACATCTAAAGTTAGATAGAGTTGAAGCATCTATTATAGACACAGATGATAAGAATATAGTTTTCATGTGGAATAAGATTAAAAGACGACACGTAAAAAATGATACATTTGCTTGGACAAATGCATTAGCAGCTAAAGAAGCTCATTGCTCTAAAAGTAATGTTAAAGCTATTATGAGAAAGCTAGAAAAGCTTGGTGCAATTAAGTGCATACAAAAAGGTAAG
>CACHVW010000067.1 GCA_902583415.1 uncultured SAR116 cluster alpha proteobacterium
GAATTATCCCAAATTTTGTTTGACAAGATTTTTTTAGATTTAGATTTAAGTTTACGTGAATTAGGAGCTGGAGATGCTGGAGTTCATATTAAAATAAAGAATATGATAAGCTCATACATGGGAAGACAAAAAGCTTATTGTATTTGTTTTGAAAATGATAATTATATTGAATTAGAAAAAAGTATTATCAGAAACATCTACAGGAATGTAAATGAATATGACAAAGAACCAAAATTGTTAGTAAAATACTGCAAAAAGTGCATTTATCAATTTAATAAAAAACATATTGAATATTTTATATCAAGAAAATTCAATTTTCCCAAGTTAGATAATTTCTTAGAATGATTTAAATTTCAATTATTTATTAATTTGCATTAATTAAACGTTATTGTTAATAGTTTACTGTTTTAAATTTTGTTGTTTTTTTAAATTTTAAGTGGAGTTATTTTGACACAACCAATTCATTTATCATTAGACACAATGGGTGGTGATTATGCTCCTCAAATAGTTATTGAAGGCGCTGCTCAATCTAAAATTAGGTATCCTAATTTAAAATTTTCTTTTTTTGGAAACAAAGATAAAATTATTCCTTTAATAAACTCACTTGAAATATTAAGAAAGTCAAACGTTATTCATACTGACCAAATAATTGATGCTAATGAAAAACCAAGTGTAGCTGTTAGAAAAGGTAAAAGTTCTTCTATGGGTATGGCTATACAACTTGTTAAATCAGGCAAAGCAGATGCAATGGTATCAGCAGGTAATACCGGTGCTCTTATGGCAATGTCAAAATTAATTCTTAGACCAATGAATGGAATAACTAGGCCAGCAATTGCTGCTTATTTTCCAACAATTGTTGGCGAAAGTTGTATGTTGGACTTAGGTGCTAATATTGAATGTGATGAAAAAAATTTAGTTCAATTTGCTTTTATGGGACAAGCTTTTGCTAATATTGTTATGGGTATAAAAGACCCCTCAGTTTCTTTATTAAATATTGGAGAGGAAGAACAAAAGGGTTTAGATTATATAAAAGAAGCTTCAAAAATTTTATATAGTTTAGATAATCAAATTAATTATAAAGGTTTCATAGAGGGAGATAAGATCGCACAGGGTATGGCAGATGTTATCATTGCGGATGGATTTAGCGGAAATATTTCACTTAAAACCGCTGAGGGCACAGCCCTATTAGTAACCTCTTACTTAAAAAAAGCACTTAAGAGTTCTTTGAGCTCAAAAATTGGTTATTTATTTGCTAAAAAAGCAATTAATAATTTTAGACTTCAAATGGATCCTAGAAAATACAATGGGGCAGTATTTTTAGGTCTCAACGGTATAGCCGTAAAAAGTCATGGAGGCACAGATGCTTTTGGTTTTGCAAATGCTATAGGTGTCGCTGTTGATATGGTTAGATATAATTTTATATCTGATTTAAAAAATAAAATAAGTAAAATAGAATATAGGCTTTAAAAAGGTTAATTCCGGGAGATTCAAAAATTTCTTATAAAATATTGATAACTGGGGTAGGGTCTTACTTACCAAAAAATAAATTTTCAAATGAAAGTCTTTCAAATTTTGTTGATACATCTGATGAGTGGATTTCGAAAAGATCTGGAATAAAAAATAGACATTTTGTAGAAGATAACGAAAATACTTCTGATATGGCTTTTTTTGCAGCTAATAAAGCGTTAGAAAATGCACAAATTTCTAAAAATGACATTGATTTAATAGTTTTAGCTACAACCACTCCAGATAATACTTTTCCATCAACAGCTACATTAGTACAAAAAAAATTAGAAATTAATGCAGTTTCTTTTGATATTCAGGCTGTATGTGCTGGATTTATTTTTGCATTATCTGTTGCTAAATCAATGATGATTGAAGGTATGTATAAAAATTGTTTGGTAATCGGTGCGGATGCCATGTCAAAATTACTAGATTGGAAAGATAGATCTACATCTGTTTTGTTTGGAGATGGTGCAGGGGCTATAATTCTTCAAAAATTTGAAAATATAGAAAGTAAGTATGATGATTGGGGAATTTTATCCAATATAATTCACTCAGATGGTCAATTTTATAACTTATTAAAAACTACTGGTGGAGTATCAACGAGTCAAAAAGTAGGTTTTATTGAAATGGAAGGTAAAGAAGTATTTAAACATGCAATTGATAAACTCTCAACTTCTCTTGATGAGGCTTTAAAAAATTCCAACAAAAATATTGATGAATTAGATTGGTTAGTTCCTCATCAAGCTAATCAACGAATAATATTAGCTGTTGCTGATAAAATGAAAATAGATGTTAGTAAGGTGATTTCTACAGTAAAAGATCATGGCAATACATCTGCTGCTTCAATTCCTTTAGCTTTAGATAATGCTATTGCATCAAATAAAATTTTAAATGGAAATTTGATTGGATTGCATGCAATTGGTGGTGGTTTAAGTTGGGGAGCTTCTATAATTAGAATTGGGACGCCAAAAATTTTATAAAAAAAAACTTTTAACTTAATTAAATTATACTAATATAAAATTATGAAAAAAACATGGACTAGAACTGACATTATTGAAGCCATAAGTGAAAATGTGGGGTTATCGTTATCTGATTCCTCTCTAATAATTGAAGAAATTTTTGAGTTTATTATAAATGAACTTGAAAAGGGTGACGATGTTAAAATATCATCATTTGGAACTTTTTCTGTTAGACACAAAAAATCTAGAATTGGAAGAAACCCTAAAACTGGTGTAGAAGTTCCTATAACAGAAAGAAATGTAGTTAGTTTTAGTTCTTCGAATGTGTTGAAGTCATCTTTTAAATCTTAACGATGCCTGATTTTAAGTCTAATCAAAATTCTTTTTTCACAATTTCCAGAACTTCTGAAATTATTGGTGTTCAATCTCATGTATTAAGATTCTGGGAAAAGAAATTTTCTTCAATAAATCCAAAAAAAAGTTTAAGTGGTAGAAGATTTTATTCATCAAATGATATTGAAACATTGTTAAAGATTAAAAAATTACTTTATGAAGATGGTTTTACCATTAAAGGAGCAGTAAGCATTATCGATAAAAATAACAAGCAAAATGTAGAAAATGTCGATGAAGCCAAAAATATGAAATTACAAAAATCGATCAATTTAATTCAACAAGGTTTAAATTTAATTAAAAAAAATATTGATTAATTTATATTTTCTTCCTTAAAAAAATTTTCTAAATCTTCATAGTTTCTCTGTAATTTATGCTTAGAAGCTAGATGTTGAAGATAATAGTTTGAAATATCATTAAAAAAGCTCTTAGAAAAATTGAGATTTAAATCTTTAAATGTTTTTTCATCAAAATTATAATTATCTGTTCTAGTTTTAATAATCTTAATTGCAATTAAATTGTTTGCTGAAACGAATAATTCTACTTCTCTACTATCAATTTCAAAAATTCTATTAATTAAATATTGGTCATCTATATTTCCTAGTGACTTATTATTCCTTTTTATAGAGGATTTATATGATAAATTATTATTTTTTGAGACAATTATATTTTTTACTTTTTCCTTTGTTTTTAATATTAATTCCTGTTTAAGCCACTGATCAAAAACTTTATTTTTTACTAAATCAAATGTTGGAGTTTCAATATCATTTTCATTAATAATTTCTATAATAAAATAATTATCATCATTAGAATTAAAAATATCACTTAATTCATTAACTTCTGTATTCCATATGTTCTTAATAAATTCGGGTTTTTTATCTAAAAAACTAGTTTCTTCATCATATGAGTAAATAAAACCTTGTTTAGATATTTTTTTTACATTTTTCACAGAAATTTTCTTTTTAAACATGTTGGATTTTATAATTTCTTCAATATTATTACCTTCAGCAATTAAATCTTCAATTTCATCAAGTTTTTCAAAGAGTATTTCAACAGATAGTTCTTTGATTAACTTGTTCTTAATATCTTTTATAATAAAATCATCATTAGGTTCTTTTTTTGGTGAAATAGTGATAACTTTGTAAACACTAAATCCAAACTTAGTTTTTATGGGACCTAAAGTTTCATTCAATTGTGCATTAAAAATTATATTTGCACTTTCTGCTGGGAGGTCAGATTTTTTCAAATAGCCAAGATTTGTATCTGATTCATTCTGATTGAATTTATCTTTTGCAAGTTCATTGAAGCTTTTACCTTTTTTAATTAAATCAATGAATTCCTGAGATTTAAATTCATTTTGTGTTGTTATTTGAAGTATTTCTCTTGTTTCTTCTGTATTATAATTTGATTTTTCGATCTTGTATTTTTCATCTAACTGTTTTTTATTTATTACAACCTGATCCTCAAAATCAGATGGTTTTAGCTCTATAAATTTTATGTCTCTTGTAATAGGTATTTCATAAAAATTTGTATTTTTTTGATAAAAAGATTTTAAAACATCATCAGATGGTTTTTTAATTTCGCTTTGATTAACAATTTTAAATGTTTCATATTCAATATCTCTGACTTCATTTTGCCAATCAATAATTTTCTTTATAATTTTTTTATTATAATTATCGTTATTCATAATTGGCATTGATAATTGTTTAAAATTTGATTCAGTTTTAATTGTGTCCAAATATTTTTCCTCAGATAATCCTGCATTTTTAAGACTTTGTATAAATTTGTTTTGTGAAAATTTACCAAGTGGATCTTTGAATGCCTTTTCTTCTTTAATTACTCTCATTTGTTCAGATAGAGGAACATTTAAGTCTAAAAAATTAGCTTCTTCATTTATAAGCATTTCTTGTTCTAGTTTATTAAGAATATTTTTATATATACCATTTTTAATTGTTTCTTCTAAACTAGGTCTATCAGGTAACATATATCTTGCTCTGTTTATTTCATTTAGTGCTTCCTCAATTGAGATATTTTGATTTTCAACACTTAAAACACTTTTACCTCTTGATCCTCCAGTTAAATCTCCAACACCCCACAAAGCAAATCCACAAATTAAAAGGACAAGAAAGCATTTAAAAAATATAGATTGTGTCTGGTTTCGAAGAGCTCTTAACATTTAATTTCCCGGTAGAATTATTAATATTTTTAAATTAATATACTATATACATTGTATTTTAAATAATTTAATTTGTAATTATTCAATTATTTAACTTTGAGCAATTAAGAAATGATATTCATATGTTTGTAGCTGCAAATTGGAAAATGAATTTAGACAAAAAATCCATTCTAGAATTTTCTAAAATTTTACAAAAATTTAAATTTTCAAACCAAATAGATGCATGTATTTTTCCTCCATTTACCTACATAGATTATTTGCATAATCTTATTAACAATTTACCTGTATCTGTTGGAGGACAGAATTGTCATTTCAAATCTGCCGGAGCGTTCACTGGAGAAGTATCTGCAAATTTTCTTAAAGATACGGGTTGTGAATATGTATTAGTAGGACACTCAGAAAGAAGAATGCTAAATAATGAAAATAATGCTGAGATAAAGTCACGTGCTCAAACTGCAATAAATTCTAATTTAAAAGTTATTCTTTGTGTGGGAGAGAGCTTAACTATTAGAGAAGAAGGTAAGGCTCTTGAATATATAGAAAAACAAATTAATGACTGTTTGCCAAATAATTTTAAAAAATCATTCATAGCATACGAACCTATATGGTCAATTGGTACTGGCAAAATTCCAAGTGCATTTGAAATTCAAAAAATGCATTCTCATATAAAAA
>CACHVW010000068.1 GCA_902583415.1 uncultured SAR116 cluster alpha proteobacterium
TCTGCTCATTCTACTTTAGTTGAAATTAAAAAATATACAAAAGAATTACCAGAAATTAGTGTTTTTAATAAACCTAACATTGTGAATAAATAGAGAATTTAAACTTGAGCATTGAAATTTGTATCATTAATCCTTACGCATCTGCTATTTCAAATGAAAAAATAAAGCTTTGTGCACAAAAAATATTAAATAAAAATTCTAGTATTTTCATAAGTGATAAAAATTTTCAAGAAGACTACTATGACTTACACAGTGAAACTATAAATGTTTCAAAATTACTTAACGCAGTTGAAACAAATAATTCTTCAGACGCTTTTATAGTTATTTCCTTTGAAGATATTGGTGTCGATACAATTAGAAAAATAACGACAAAACCAATAATTGGTTTAGGTGAAGCTACATTTTATACTGCCAATATGATTGCAAACAAGTTTTCAATAATTACCAATTTATCTCAATCACATGAAGCTTTAAAAAATAACTTAATAAAATATGACATGGAACATAAGTGTGTATCTATTAATTCAATAGAAGTTCCAGTGTTAGATATGGACACAATGTCAAAATCAAACTTAAATAAATTAGATAACGAAATTCAAAGAACAATTACAGAAGATAATCCCGAAGCTATCATTGTAACAAGCCCTGGTTGTTTAAATTTGTCAAAAAATTTAAGTAAGAAGTTCAACATACCTATTATTGAAGGAGTAACAGCTGCTACAGCTTTAATAGAAAATTTTGTTAAATTAGATTTACAAATAAAAAAATTTGTTCCTAAACCCAGTCGAACTTTTGGAATACCAATTTAAATTAATTATAATAACTCGTTCTCTAAATCTTTTTCTAACAAAAATTGGTCTCTTTCAGAGTAATATCCATAACCGGCACCACCAGGTGTATGAATTTGTAAGATATCCCCTGACTTAATGACTTGTGTACCTTTACCATTCAACTTCCCTTTACCCTTAATTGCAACATGTCCAGGTTTACCATTGCTTCCATTTAAACGACCTCTTGCAGGGTATTTAATTCTATCAAAGGAGGCTAGGAGGTCCATATCCTCATCTATTGCTGATTTAATTTCAATAACTTGACCCAAACCACCATTATATTTCCCCTTACCACCACTTCCTGGATTATATTCTTTTTTCAAAAACAATAATGGAGCAACAGCTTCATTAATTTCAACAGGAGTTCCTCTTACACCGGAAGGGTAGGCAGTGGCTGACAACCCATCCTTGTTTGGTCTAGCCCCTGTTCCACCATTAACAACTGCAGTGACTGCAAATAATGAATTGTTGTTTGCTCCCCTATCAGTTTTTCCACGAAATGTAATGTTCCACAAACAAGAAGCACCTTCTGCAGGAACTTTTTCTGGTATAGCCTTTTCTAAACAACCAAAAACTACATCTGGAAGCATTTGACCAATAATATGCCTTGCACAAACTGCAGCAGGATATGGAGCGTTTAAAATCGATCCTAATGGTGCATCAATTTCAAAAGGTTTTAAAGACCCTGCATTGTTTGGTATTTCTGCACTTACAAGACAACTCAAACCAAAACAGGTGTAAGCCTTAGTATATGATAATGGAACATTTATACCAAACTTAGATTTGTCAGAAGTACCTGTATAATCAACTGATATTGATTTATCAGAAACAGTTAATTTTGCCTCTAATTTAATATCTTTTTCAAACCCATCTATCATCATAGAATTTTCATATACACCATTTGGGATTTTCTTAATTTCATTTTCTACGGCTGATAGTGACTTATCATATATAAAATCAGATAAACTATTTAAATCATCGATTTCAAATTCGTTCATCATTTCTACTAATCTTTTGCAACCTATGTCATTACATGCAGCCAATGAATAAACATCACCTTCTGTTTCTACTGGTTGTCTTGTATTTTGGCTAACTAGTTTTAGCAATGTTGTATTCATTACACCTCTGTCAGCTAATTTTAACATAGGTATATAAAGACCTTCCATATGTATATCAGTAGCATCAGGACCTACTCCTAACCCACCAATATCAGTCAAATGAGATGTACATGAAAAAAGACCAACTATTTTGTTATCTTTGAAACAAGGGGTTGTTAATACAAAATCATTTAAATGCCCCGTACCCATCCATGGATCATTTGTAATAAATATGTCTCCTTCATTCATTGTGTTTAGTGGAAAATGATTGATAAAATGCCTAACAGACTCCGCCATAGAATTAACATGACCAGGTGTGCCTGTAACTGCTTGAGCCATCATTCTACCATCTAAATCAAAAACTCCAGCAGATATGTCTCCACATTCACGAACTATTGGACTAAATGCAGTTCTAACTAATGTTTGACCTTGTTCTTCAACAACAGAAAGAAGTCTATTCCACATAACTTGATTTTGAATATTATTTTTGTCATCAATTAAATTATTGTTCATTTTCTATATATTCCATTTGTAAAAAATCATTACTTAAGACTTTTGTATTAAAATTATTAGAAACAACAATTGTAGTTTGAGCCTCTGTAATTACACATTGACCTTGTATCAAATCTCCTGGATTTAACTTTGTCCTTTCATAATTTGGTATTTTAATTTGTTCACCACTTTGGAAATCAAAATAATCAATTAAAGAATTTTCTTTAATTTTTTTATAAGAATCTAACTCTAGATATTCAGTTATATTCTCGCCAATTATAGATAATGATAAAGACCATGTTAAAATTTCTATGTCAGCATTTGGTAATGTTCTAGAATAAAGTTTTTCGTAATTTACTTCAAAAGAGTTTTTAATTGTTTTTGCGTCTTGATTAGATAATACCTTATTATCAATAGGCACTTTGATTTCATGACCTTGTCCCGCATAACGCATAAATGCAAAACGTTCTTCAATAAATTCTGTTTTTTCAGAATTATTTTGTATAATTTTTTGGGCTTCGCTCCTCATAGAATTAAGTAAATTATTAACTTTTTCAAAATTAAATTTATTTAATAACATTCTAAGACTTTTTACTACTTCGTATCCAACAGGTGCTCTCAAAAATCCAACTGCTGAGCCTACACTAGCATTTGTCGGAATAATTATTTTTTTTACTCTTAATTTTTCTGCAACCCTAGAAATATGGAGAGGAGCGGCTCCTCCAAAACCAATTAGAGTTCTGTTAGATGTCTCATGACCTTGTTCAACGGTATGTACTCTAGCAGCATTCGACATCGTTTCATCAACTATTTCAGATATTGCTAATGCAGCTATTTCAGTTTTCATATTAAGCTTATCACTAACATTTTTTGTGATTGCATTTTTAGCAAGTTCTTTGGATAAGTTTATCTTACCCTCAGCGAATTTATCAGGATCAATCTTTCCTATGACTAAATCTGAGTCAGTAATTGTTGGATTGTCGCCACCATTAGAATAACATGCTGGACCTGGATTTGAGCCAGCACTATCTGGACCAGTTATTATTTGTTCCAACTTATTTACCCGAGCTATTGATCCTCCTCCTGCACCAATCTCAACCATTTCGATTACAGGAATTCTTAAAGGCAATCCACTTCCTTTTTTAAATCTTGCTTTTCTGTCAACTTCAAACTCTCGAGCTTTAATTGCTTTTTGGTTTTCAATTATGGTTATCTTAGCGGTTGTTCCTCCCATATCGAATGATATCACTTTATCTAATTTCAAATCTTCAGCTATAGATGTTGCCAAAATTGCACCACCAGCAGGACCAGACTCAACTAATCTAACTGGATTGTTACATGCACTCGTCACGTTAGTTAAAGTTCCACCAGAGGTCATTAATAGGAGCGGACAATTGAAACCTTTTTGCCTCAATTCAGTATCTAATTTTTTTAAATAAGTAGATATTAAAGGTTTTATGTATGAGTTTACTACAGTAGTGGTAAAACGTTCATATTCTCTTATTTCTGGACAGACATCAGAAGATATACTGACCTCTACATCTGGTAAATATTTTAATAAAAATTCTTTTAGTTCATTTTCATTTTTAGAATTTGCATAAGAATGAAGAAAGCCAATTCCAATACTTTCAAAATTTTCATTTTTTATTGTATCAACTAAACTGTGAAATTTTTTCGTATTTATAGGCTTAATAATATTTCCATTAATATCTGTTCTTTCTTCTATTACATATCTGTGCTTTCTTGGAACAATTGACATTGTTTTTTCAATAAGTATGTCATACTGATCAAATCTACTTTCATAACCAATATCTAAAACATCCCTAAAACCCTCAGTTGTTATAAAACAAGTTTTGGCACCTTTTCTTTCAATGACTGCATTTGTAGCCAAAGTCGTACCATGAATAATCATCTTTATATCTGAAGAATTTATATTATTTTCATGTAATAGTTCAACTACGCCCTGAATTACTGCAACTTCAGGTTGAGAGGAAGAAGTAAGAACTTTTTTAGTTAAAAGTTCTTTTTTGTTTTCTAAAACTATGTCTGTAAAAGTTCCACCAATATCGATAGCAAGTCTCATTAATTTAAATCCTTTAAAACATTATCATTGGATCATAAAATTGACGGGTGCTGTAACAATTTGAGGAAAAATAACAATTATAACTATGCTTAATAACATTAAAAAGAAAAAGGGCAAGGCTGCTTTTGTAACTTTCAATATATCTCTACCCGTCATTCCTTGAAGTACAAATAAATTAAACCCCACTGGAGGAGTAATTTGGGCCATTTCAACAACTATTACAGTAAAAATTCCAAACCAAATTAAGTCTATACCAGCTGTCTGGACCATTGGTAAAACTACAGATGCTGTCAAAACCATCATTGACGTTCCTTCAAGGAAACAACCAAGGAAAATGTATAATATTGTTAAAATTGCTAAAAGCGAAAGTTGTGATAATTCAAAGTCATTAACTATTTGTCCTAATTGTTTGGGGATACCAGTATACCCCATTGCAACTGAAAGAAAGGCAGCTCCCACAATTATAAAATTAATCATACAGGAAGTTTTTACAGCACCCATTAAGCTAGCCATAAAACTTTTAAAATTAAGTGATTTTGAAGACCATGCAAGAATTAGTGCTCCAATCACACCAATAGTTGCAGCCTCAGTTGGGGTAGCATAACCACCATAAATTGATCCAAGAACAAAAAATATTAATGCAACTACTGGAAGCAAGTTTCTTGCTGCTTTTATTTTTTCAAAAAAAGTATAACTAACATTTTGTTTTGGTGCTAAAGAAGGATTAAGTTTAGATCTAATTGCTATATATGACATAAAAATTAAAATAATCATTATACCTGGTAGAACACCAGCTATAAAAAGTCTTGAAATTGAAACTTGAGCTAAAACACCATAAACTATCAGCATGATTGAAGGTGGAATTAACAATCCTAATGTACCGGAACCTGCTAAAGAACCTATGCTAAGGGTCTCGTCATAATTTCTTTTTTTTAATTCTGGTATACTCATTCTACCTATAGTGGCGCAAGTAACTGCACTAGAGCCTGCAACAGCAGCCATTATACCACAACCAACTACATTTACATGCAACAAACCACCAGGTAAATTAGATAACATTGGTGCAAGACCCTTAAACATTTCTGAAGAAAG
>CACHVW010000069.1 GCA_902583415.1 uncultured SAR116 cluster alpha proteobacterium
ATTAAAGCTGTATTAAAACAGGTCGTTAATAACGGATTTAAGGCAGTAAAATTTGCTCCTTTTGATGAAGTAAATCCAAAAATGTCATTTCAAGAAATGATAAAAAATGTTGAAAATGGATTTAAAAGAATTTCAATTATTAATGAAAATATCAATAAAGACATAAAATTAATGATTGATTGCCATTGGAGGTTTACCTCCAAAGTTATTTTGGATCTCATAAATGAGTTTTCAAATTTTAATTTATATTGGCTAGAATCTCCTATAGAGGAAGAACCCCAAAACATATCTCAATTAAAAAAAATAAAAGAAAAGCTGAACCATAAGGGTATTAAATTGGCTGGCCTTGAAAATAAAATATTGAAGCAAGGTTTTGAGGAATTTGTAAAAAAAAATTCACATGATGTAATGATGCCAGACGTTAAATATGCTGGTGGACCTGATGAAATGCTTAAAATCAATAAATTTTTATCAAAAAATAACATCGAGTTTTCTCCTCACAATCCTTCTGGGCCAATTGCACACGCTCATTCTATACAGATTTGTTCAATTTCTTCTTCATCTTTTTTAGAATATCAATACAAGGAAACAGAAAAATTTAACTCTATTGTTTCTCCTCACAATCAAAAAATAATTAATGGCAAAATTAAAACTGATTTTAGTGACTATGGTATAGGACTTCATATAAATGAAGAAGAATTTACTTAATTATAATAAAGAATTTTCTGAAATAGCACTCTAAGAAATTATTTTTTAATTACTAAAAAGGAACTGTTCCTTTTATTGTAACTCTTCTTCCTTTTCTTTCCTGAGGAAAGTAATCCCATAAAGCTTTATGTAATGTACATCTATTATCCCAAAAAGCCATATCATTTTGTTTCCATCTATATCTAATCTGAAACTCTGTTTTTTCGCAATGTTCAAATAAATAATTTAAAATAAGTTTACTTTCATGTTTACTTAAACCTTCAATTTGCGTTGTAAAAAAACGATTTACATATAATGCCTTCTTTTTAGTTACAGGATGTGTTCTTACTACAGGATGTATTGCTGATGGATATTTTATATTTTCATCTATTTTACTATATCTTCCTTTATAAAAATGTTCAGATTCATGAGATGCATTAAGTTTATCTAAAAAATTTTTTCATAGGATTACTTAAAGCATCATAAGCCATATACATGTTTGCAAACATAGTATCGCCTCCACTTTCTGGTAAAATATGAAGTTGAAGCATTGTCCCTAAAGGAGGCTTGATATCACAAGAAACGTCAGAATGAAAATCCTCTGCACCATTTGATATCTTACTATTTTTATCAGTGTGTATTTCAAATATTTCTGGAAAATTTTTCATTTTTGGAGCGGCAGGATGAATATGTAAATCTCCAAAACATTTACCAAGTTTGATATGATTTTCTGGAGAAATTTCAAATTGCTCTTGAAAAAAAATTACTAGAAATTTATGGAATGCATCTTTTATTATTTTTAGTTCTGAATTAGATATTTTTTTTGACAGATCAATACCTGTTATAATAGCACCAATGTTTGGAGCGTATGGTTTTATTGTAATTTTATTATTCATGATATTTAAATTCTATAAAAATAATAATAATATTTCAAAATTTTAATTTAAGTAATTTACCAAGATATCTCAAACTCACTAGAATGTTGAAATTTTCTTGTTGGTACTGCCTCACCTCTAGGTATAGGAGCTATTGGATTAAGTTTATAATTATCAATTCCTCTAACTAATTGCCCTTCAAAATGTGGCCAAATTGACAAATCAGCTTTTACATTAACTGGAGAAAACCTCATCGTCAGACCACATCTTCTGTAATTTGATATATTCGGTTCGGATCCATGTAACAATGCATCATTGTGCAAAGAAATTTCTCCTGCTTTTAAATTTAACGAAATTATGTCATCTTGTTTTATCTGATCATTAGAAACCTCTTGATCTAGAACAAGATTTTGAGCTTTATTGGTGTGATGCTTAAACTCACCTTGAATGTGGCTTCCTTTAACAACTCTCATAGCTCCATTTTCTTCATTTGTATCATAAAGAGCAAGCCAAACAGTAACTGCATTCGCAGGAAATAAGGGCCAATATTGTGCATCTTGATGCCACGGAACAACTGATCCATCTTTTGGTTCTTTTAGAAAAAATTGGCCTCCCCATAAAAAAAAGTTGGGTCCTAACAAATCTTCTACATAATCAAGAATTTCAGGAGTTGTGCATAATTTATAGAACCTAAGACTAGCTTTATGCCACTGTGCAGTCTGATTAATATTAATTTTTTTATCAACTTTTTCACTTAAAGAAACAAAAAAATTACTTAAGTCAATGTTTGCTTCTGAGGAAAAAACAGGCAAACCAGTTAAATAACCATCTTTTTTATATTGATCTTTTTCTTGATTTGACAAACGCCTTACTTTTTTTGAGATCTTAAACATTTTATTTTAATTTCTATACATCATTGAATTAATTCACCATTGATTTGAAAATTCACTTGAGTATTGAAACTTTTTAATTGGAGTACCCTCACCTCTAGGTATTTCTGCAATTGGGTTATGTTTAAAATCATCAACACCTCTAGCAAGTTGTGTTTCAAAATGTGGCCAGATTGACAAATCAGCTTTCACATTGACAGGAGCAAACCTCATAGTTATTCCACACCGTCTTCGATTTGAATGATTTGCTTCAGAACCATGAAGTAAACCATCATCATGTAGTGAAATCTCACCTGCCTTTAGATTCAATGAAATTATGTCATCTTGTTTTATTTGATCATTAGAAACCTCTTGATCAAGAACAAGGTTCCTAGCCTTGTTAGTATGATGCTTAAACATTCCTTTTTTATGACTGCCTTTAACAACTTTCATAGCAGCATTTTCTTCGTCAGTATCATATAATGCCAACCAAACAGTAACTGATTTAGCTGGTGATAAAGGCCAATATTGAGCATCTTGATGCCAAGGAACTACTGAACCATCCTTTGGTTCTTTAAGAAAAAATTGACCTCCCCATTGAAAAAAATTTGGACCCAATAGATCTTCTACATAATCAAGAATTGCTGGAGTTCTACATAAATTATAAAATTTTAAACTTGCTTTATGCCACATATTAGTTTGATTTATATCAATATCATTGCTTAATCGAGAACTCAAAGAAACAAACAAATCATTTAAATCATCTTTTGCTTCAACATTAAAAACTGGTAACCCAGTCAAATACCCATCTTTGAGATATCTTTCTTTTTCTTCATTTGTTAGTCTTCTAACTTTATTTGAAATTTTAAACATAAAAACCTCATATTAATTATAATTTTATAACACTTCAAATAAACCGGCTGCGCCTTGTCCTCCTCCAATACACATTGTTACAACAGCATATTTGATTTTTCTTCTTTTGCCTTCCATTAATGCATGGCCAACTAACCTTGCTCCACTCATTCCATATGGATGACCAATAGATATAGAGCCTCCATTAACATTTAAGTTTTCATTTGGAATTCCTAATTTATCCCTACAATAAATTACCTGAACTGCAAAAGCTTCATTTAGTTCCCATATTCCTATATCATCCATTTTTAAATTATTTTGCTTTAATAATTTTGGTATAGCATAAACAGGACCTATACCCATCTCATCAGGTTCACATCCAGCAACAGCCACCCCATGACATATACCAATAGGATTTAAATTTCTCTTCTCTGCAAGTTTCATAGACATCAAAACAGATGACGATGAGCCATCGGATAGTTGGCTTGCGTTTCCAGCCGTTATAAATGAGTTTTCACCCATTACTGGTTTTAAATTTCTTAAGCCTTCAATATCTGTACTTGGTCTATTACATTCATCCTTAGTAATTTCTACTTCTTCATAGAATGTTTGGTTACTTTCTAAATTTTTTAATGCTTTGGTTGTTTTAACAGGTATAATTTCGTCATTAAAATTACCATTGTTCTGAGCATTATATGTTCTTTGTTGACTTTGTAATGCGTATTCATCTTGTTTATCTCTACTAATATTGTAACGCTTTGCGACTACTTCTGCTGTATCAATCATACTCATATATATGTCAGGCTTGTTTTTCATTAGTAACTTATCTTGCGATTTATATTTATTAGAAAATTCATTTTGAACTAATGAGATTGATTCAACACCACCAGCAACTACAACATCCATTTCATTACAAGCTATTTGCTTTGCACCAATTGCAATAGCCATAAGTCCAGAAGCACATTGTCTATCAACACTCATACCCGGAACATGAACTGGCAGGCCAGATGAAACAGCTGACAGCCTTCCTATATTATATCCTTGACTTCCCTGCTGAACAGCAGCTCCTAAAATCACATCTTCTATTTCAGAAGGATCTAAGTCAGCTTTTTCTATTGATGCTTTTATAGAAAAGCTAGCTAATGTAGGAGCGTCTGTGTCATTAAATGCACCCCTGTACGCTTTTCCAATAGGCGTTCTAGCAGTTGATAAAATTACAGCTTGATCCATAAAATCCCCTTTTTGTTATTTGTTAAATATATGTTAAGTTATTTTTTCCTGAAATATCTCTGCCCCTCATATGATATATTTTTCTATCTTGATATTTGCTAGCATTTAATTTTGAAAATAAATTTTTATCTTTTACCATTTGATGGTCAAAAACACTTGATGTAGGCATAAAGCGCATTGTAATAGCTCGCCTTGCCATTGAAGAATTGTTTGCTTCAGATCCGTGCACTAAATAAACATCATGTAATGAAATCTGTCCTCTTTTAAGTATCAAATTAACTGCATCTTTTTCGTTATATTCACTTTCATCAAGTTCCTGATTTAAAGTTAAATTTTTATTATAATTAATATTATGACTTTTAAGTTTTTTCTCTTTATGTGAACCTTTAATAAAGCGCAAACATCCATTTTCAACTTTTGCATCATCAATTGCCAACCATACAGTACACGTTGCTAAAGGTCTTATGGGCCAATATTGTCCGTCTTGATGCCATGGAGTTGCATGACCGTTGTTTGCAGGCTTAGCAAAAAAGCTTGAATTCCATAAAGCAAAATCAGAACCTAAAATTTGTTCAACATAATTCAAAATAATCTCATTTTTGCAAAATTCTAAAAAACTTTCATCATAATGTAATATTGCAGGACAATAATTTTTAAATTCTGGATGTTTTTTCAATAATTCATCATGTCTTTCTTCAATTTTGTTAAGTATATCCTCAGGCATTTTGAAGTCAGGGACAACATAACCATCATTCTCATATTGCTCTATTTGTAATTTGGACAACAATTTATTCACCTCACGATAGTTAAATTATTTTCAAATATAAAATACTAGTTAAAAAACCTTTTCACCTTGAAGCATTACTCTATGCATTACTCTTAATTGACTTGTATCATAATTTGAATTCGCTTTATGCATAGTGCATCGGTTATCCCAAATCACTAAATCACCTTTTTCATAATTATGACTATATTGATATTTTTCT
>CACHVW010000070.1 GCA_902583415.1 uncultured SAR116 cluster alpha proteobacterium
ACTATTCAGATATACTCATCTTAAACCAGAGAACTTAATTGCTAAGTATTCACAAATATTTTAAAAGATTAACCATGAAATTCAGTCAATTCTTAAAATATCTTAATAAATTTATAATCAGATTGCCTGATGAAGAACAATTAAAAAAAAGAAGAACAAGGGAAAAAGATTTAATAGAAACATTTGCTAAAAATGATGTTGATCTTGATTATGCTAATAGATGGAATGCTCCACTATTAAAAAAGAAAGTCAAAACTAAAACCATGATTATCATAAATTCAATTCTTGTGTGTATTATGATATATTTAATAGTTAAGTAATTATGCAAAAACTCTTAATCATTTTAGGAATAGTAATTTTAGTAATTGGATTACTCTATCCTTACATAAAAAAACTAGGATTAGGGCAGTTGCCAGGTGATATAATGTTTAAGTCTGGTAATTCAACTTTCTTTTTTCCAATAGTAACTTGTATTATTATTAGTGTTGTTCTAACCATAATTTTCAATTTATTTAAATGAGTGAATTTGTTTTAGTCATATTAGTAACAATGGGTCTAGGTAAAGAACCATCTTCATTTGAGATTAGATTACCTAAAGAAACTTATAAGAAGTGTATAGAAGATTCCAAAACTTATGAGTTTCCTTATAAAGAAATACATAAAATAATTTCAGTTAAAACTAGATGTGAGAGAGTGATTGGAAATCCAAAACAATTGAATAATGGAAAATCTATATAAATAAATTTTTCTGCATCTAATATCAAAATTATAATCTTTCAAAGGATATCCAGAAATCAATAATTTTTTATCTATTATCAAATTTTTTCCCGACTTACCCTCAGATATATATTGTCAACCACCAGACATAAAACTTCCTAATATTGTTAGTTTGGAAGAACAACTTATGTATGAGAATAAATTAAGTGCTTAAGGGTATTTTACACATTTATGATGACAATAAATTTCCTTCAAAATTTTAATAAATGAGAAGATTTGAACTTGTTTTATTTGGATTATTTATTTTATTTTTACCTACAATTTTGTATTGGGTAGATGCATAATGAATAAGTGGTTTTTTATTTTATTTGTCGTAGTTTGTATTGGATTAATGTATGGAAGATTTGATGGATTAACCAAACTTATAAACCCTTATTAAAAGTAAAACCCCACCCCTCAAAACTGACAACCAAAACCTAATCTATAAACCACAATAGTATCCACAGAGAAATATCAATTTAACACACTCAGATTTTGACACAGATTTGACACAGTAAGGCACTAAAATGTATACTTTACCAATAATAAATCTGTGAGAAAATAAGGGTTTAAAGGGGTCAACTGGATAGAGCACTAGACTACGAATCTAGGGGTCAGGAGTTCCAATCTTCTCGAGCGCACCAAAAACATCCATGGACCGTGGTTAAGTATTTAATTTTCATGAATATTTTATTTATGAGACCTGGAGTGTATACTATACTATGTACCACCAAACACAATACTTAAAAGTTAGAAATATGGTGGCACTTGGAAGAGTAAAAAGAAATAAACTATTTTACTCAGTGCAGCAGTTTACTGACTCACCACAACATCCATCACTGCAACAACAACTACTACACTCACCAGTTTTGCAACCATCACTACAACAACCATCTGCACAGCAAGTATCTTTGCAACAAGTATCTATTTTATCTGACGATTCATTCATTACAGAACTCCCATCCTAATAGTTACGACTATAAAGTTACATTATATAGAGGCAATTCTAAATAAGAAAGTTTTAATCTACATCTTATAATTATTTTGATGTTTTCAATCCGACTGATAAATCTAATTCTTACGCTTCTTATATCCCTTATGCAGTTATAACAAATAGACACCCATTCTTTGTGATTTCCATATTTATATCTCCATAAAGTTTTAAATTGGTATTAATATTTATTTAAATCTTACGTGTTTACCTTCCATGACTATTTAAGTTATTTTATGAATTATGAAGATTATATTTAGTAGAAAAGGTTTCGATAGTACTGCTGGTGGAATTCCAAGTATAAAAAGTGGGAAAAATCTTCATAGCCTTCCAATACCTTATAAAAAAAATACATTAACTACATACAATCACCTAAATTTAGGAAAAGATGTGAAGCAGTTGTCAAAAAACAAAATCAAACCTACAGACACCTGCCACCATGATCCTAATTTGGAAACTGGTCATTTTGGACAAGTTGGAGCTGCACAAACTCATTTAGAAAATAATGGGGTTGAAACAGGAGATTTATTTCTCTTTTGGGGATGGTTTAGAGAAACTATAAGAATCGAAAATAAAATTTTCTTTGATAAAACAGACCCTGGTCACTACAGAATTTTTGGTTGGTTTCAAATTGGTAGAATAATAAAACTTGGAGATAATCCAAGTTGGTATTCACGTGGGAACCCAAACCCTAATTCACACCCACACACAATAGGTAAATGGCCAAAAAATAATACTCTATACATAGCAAAATCACAATTAGAAGGCTTAAATTTAAAAAATTATCCAGGATTTGGAACATTTAAAGCTACTCAATTGACAAATTTAAGTTTAGTACCTTCCCTAAAAAAATCAAGATGGATTTGCCCTAAATGGTTGAACCCCAAACATAATGGTTGTGGAATGACATATCATAAGAATCTAAATAGATGGGGGAAAAATACAGTAGATATAGTTGGAAGAGGCCAAGAGTTTGTTGCCAAACCTAAAAATAATAAAGATTGTAAAAAATGGCTAATCTCTATTTTTGAAACCATAAATTTATAGAAGATGTAAGCTTTTAATTTATCAATTTTTTCGTTATATACTCTGCGATCTTACAAGTAATTTGAATTAAAACTTTATATCTTATTTTTTTTTATTCCCTAATCTTAATGTTTAATACTTTTTTAAAAAACAGCATTTCTAGTTTTTTTAGTTAACTAATTTTGTTTCAATTATTTCTTGGCATTATTGTTGCAATTATAAATATCTTAGAATTTAAATGGGAAGTAGAATGTTTTTTGAACAGCCTCGCGAAAACTACGAATCACAAAGTCTACTTCAAAAAGAAGTTATTCAATTAGTTCATCTTTATAAACAAAAGAAATTTCAAATAGTCATCAAACAAGCAGACACTCTTCTGAAACAGTACCCAAAGGTATTAGTTATTTGGATTTTACTAGGATCAACTTTTGCTAAAACAGGAAATCTGGACAGAGCTATTGAAGCATATCAACAAGTAATTTTACTTAAACCAGATTATACAGATGGTTATAATAATTTGGGCGTTGCTTTAAAAAATAAAGGAATGATTCATGAAGCTATTGAGGCATTCCAAAAGGTACTCACAATTAAGCCTGTAGATGTAGAAGCCCACAACAATTTAGGTAATGCCCTACAGGCTCAAGGTAAAGTGGATGAGGCTGTCGAGGTATACAAAAAAGCTATTTTACTTAATCCTAATTATGCTGTGGCCTACAGCAATATGGGAAATGCTCTACAAGCTCAAGGTAAGATAGATGAGGCTGTCGAGGCATACAAAAAAGCAGTTTTACTTAATCCTAATTATGTCAAAGCCTACATCAATATGAGCGCTGCTCTGCAAGTTCAAGGTAAACTTCAAGAGGCTATTGAGGCATGTAACAAGGCGCTGTCACTAAAACCAGATTATGCTGAAACATACTTTAACATCTCCATTGCTCTCCATGGTCAAGGAAGACTAAAGGAAGCTGTAGAAGCTTGTGGTAAATCCATTTCTTTAAAACCTGATTATGCTGAAGCTTATAATCATCTTGGAAAGATCCGAAAAGATCAAGGTGATATATTAGCAGCGATATACAACTTTAAGCAGGCCCTTAAAATTAAACCTGATTACGAAGTTGCTCGTGTTAACAAACTTTTTAACCAAGCATGTATTTGTGATTGGACTGGGATTGAGGAAGACAGAAAATTAATCTCAAAAATAGGAATTTCTAATCAGCATATCATTCCAGGAATGATGGCAACCTTTGAGGATTCACCAGAGCGTCAGCGGATTCGAGCTGAAATCTATGCTAAGAACACAGTTAAACAAAAACCTATACCTATGCCACCTGCATCAATTAGCAAACCTAAACGTTTACGTGTAGGATATTTTTCATCAGATTTTAGACAACATTCAGTTATGTATGTAATGGCAGATATTTTCGAAAGACATGATCGTGAATTTTTTGAAATTTATGGATATTCCTTTGGACCAAACGATAACAGCGATTTTCGTAAACGAATAATTAATAGTTTTGATGTTTTTCATGATGTTAAAGAAATGTCGTATCAAGATATAGCTCAACTTGCACGACAAGATAAAATAGATATAGCTATAGACATAAATGGATACACTAAACTTTGTCGCCCTAATATTTTTGCCTATCGTGCAGCTCCTATTCAGATCCATTTCTGGGGAACTGGCAATACAAGTGGTGCTAACTACTTAGATTATGTCATAATACCCAATATGGGTGTCCCTGAAGAGTATAACCATCATTGGTGCGAACACATAATTCGCCTACCTTTTTGGTGTCAAGCTAAATATGACGAAAATTATATTTCTGGCCAAAATGTTACTCGTAGAGACATGGGATTGCCTGAAAGTGGTTTTGTCTTTTGCAGTTTCAACAATAATTACAAATTATCACCCATCGAATTTGACATTTGGATGCGTCTTTTAAATCAAGTAAAAGACAGTGTCTTGTGGATTTACAAATCAAACAAATGGGTTGAAAAACATCTTCAGAAGGAGGCCTTCAAAAGAGGAGTAACATCTGATAAATTAGTTTTTGCTGAAAAAGTACCACATTCTTTACATTTAGCACGTCAAAGATTGGCTGATGTATTAGTTGACACCTTTAATTCAAGTGCTGGAGTAACTGCAGGTGACGCACTTTGGGTAGGTTTACCAATAGTGACCAAACTTGGAAAAAGCTATCCTGCTCGTGCTGGTGGATATATGTTGGAATCAATTGAAATGCCTGAGTTAATTACAAAAACTGAACAAGAATATGAAAATTTATTATTAGATTTGGCTACTAATCCACAACGTCTTTCTCTAATAAAAGAAAAACTTGCATCTAACCGTCTTTCAACTCCTCTTTTTAATTCAGAGCTTTTCACTAAACATTTGGAAAAGGGGTATCAGGAAGCTTACAAACGATATTATGATGGCAAAGGTCCTAAATCAATTTCCATAGCCAAAATACAAATTTAAGATATTCTTTTAAAGAAAAAGCAATTTTTAAATTAAAAACAAAAAAATAAAACATTACTAACTTGAAATTTTCAGTTATTTTAAAATTCCTAAAATGGTTTTTCAAACAGGAATTAAACAAATAAAATCCTTTAAAATTTAGCATAAAAATGTCAACTTATATTTTGTAAATTGTTAAAATAATTTTTTGAGTTTGGGATCAGCAATGAATAAATTGGGAATTATTCTAATAATTTTAT
>CACHVW010000071.1 GCA_902583415.1 uncultured SAR116 cluster alpha proteobacterium
TTAAAAAATTTAAGTTATGAAATAATATACGTAAATGATGGATCAGACGATAATACTGAATTAGAATTAAAAAATAATATGAAAAGTAACAAAAAGTTAAGAGTTATTAGTCATGAAGACAGTCAAGGTCAATCTGCAGCTTTAAGGACAGGTATTAATGCATCAAATTCAACACTTATAGCAACTTTGGATGGAGACGGTCAAAATGATCCATCAGATCTTCCCAAAATGATTGATAGACTCAAGAGCTTTAAAGATGAATTAATATTAATTGGTGGTGTTAGAGTAAATCGTAAGGATAGTATTACTAGGTTATGGGCATCATCTTTTGCAAAATATTGTAGATTTATTTTACTTAAGGATACTCACCCAGATTCAGGTTGTGGTATAAAAGTATTTCATAAAGAGTTATTTTTAAGGCTTCCTTATTTTGACCATATGCACAGATTTTTATCAGCTTTAGCCTTACGTGAAGGAGCCAAGGTTTTAAAATTTAATGTTAAACATAGAGAAAGAGTAGTAGGGACTTCAAATTATACTAATTTTGGAAGATTGCTTGTTGGCCTTTTTGATGTGCTAGGTGTAATCTGGCTAAGAAATAGAATGCCAAAAAATACTTCCTTTAAAGAAATTTTAAAATAATTAGGAATTTGTAATGAATTTTATATCATTCTTATCAAACCAAATAGAAAAAGGTGCAATTTTTTTAAATGAGTTAATAATCGTCATTCTGCCATTTATGGAGCCTTATTTATTAAATAATCCAGAAGCAATTATGATTACTATAGGTTTTGGAGGGCAGGCATTATTTGCAACACGTTTTATCATTCAATGGATAACCAGTGAAAATGCAGGCAAGTCAGTTATACCCTTAGCTTTCTGGTATTTTTCAATTTCAGGTGGACTTGTTTTATTAACTTATGCAATTTGGAGACAAGATCCTGTTATAATTGCTGGACAGTCGTTTGGTGTATTCATATATGCTAGAAATTTATATTTTATATATAGAGAAAAAAAACTAGAAAATAATTCTTGAAGAATTTTTTAGTATATTAATTTAGAGACTAGATTTATGAAAATTCATTTTTAATTGGTCTGGCAAGCAAGTTTTTTATAATGTCTTTGATATCTGCTTTTTTGTTTATTATTTTATAAATTGCTTCTACGATTGGTAGCTCTACTTTAAGGTCTTTAGACAATGAAATAGCAGCATCTAGAGCGTTTAAACCTTCTACTAAACGTGTGGGGCGCTGAAAATTATTTTTTATTATATCAATCCCATATGCCATATTTCTAGAATGTGGCCCACTACATGTTAAGCTCATGTCTCCAATTCCAGCAAGACCAAAGGCGGTTGCGTCATCCCCACCTGCTTTCTTAATCAATTCGCATGTTTCCGAAATACCTCTAGTAATAAGCGCAGCTTTAGCATTATCACCTAATTCTAAACCTTCAACAATACCAGCACCAATAGCAATTATATTTTTTATTGCACCTGCAATAGATGCCCCGCTTGGATCATTGCTAGGATAAAGTCTTAAATTGGAATTGTGAAATAGCTCGCAGATAGAAGTGGCTATATCAATCTCTTTATTGGCTACTAATGCAGCCGCAGGCTTGTTATTAGCAATTTCATCAGCAAAAGTGGGTCCAGTTAGTATAGAAAGTAATATATTATTAAATTTATTTTCTACAATTTCATTAAAAGTTTCACCTTTTTTTGTTGCAAAACCTTTTGAGGTAATTATTACGTTAATTTTGTTTTTAGAAAAAGAGGAGATTTCTTCGATAGCCACTAAAACTCTTTTACTTTCTGTGGTAATAAAAATTAAATCACTATCTTTTATGGCTTTTTCTTTATTTGTGGTTGCTTGTATTAAAGGACTTAATTTTAAGTTAGGGAATCTTTCTGATTTACTATTATTTATTTGTGTTTTTCGAGTCTTATCAGAGACTATTATAGTAGAATTATGATTTAACGTAGAAAGTGTAATTGCTAGTGCTTGCCCCCATGCACCACCTCCATAAAAACATATATTTGAATAAATTGACATTTATGCTTTTGCTCCACTTTTCCCAATATTTTGATGTATAGGGTTTATTAAATGTGAATTGGGATCTAATGGCCATCTTGGTCTTGGTTTAAAATTTAAATTACTTTCACCTTCATTATTATATTTTTCATAGCCTGCCCATGCTATCATTGCACCATTATCTGTACATAAATTTAATGGAGGCGCAAAAAAGGTACTATCTGTTTCTAAACATAGTTTTTTTAGTTCTTCTCTTATATGTAAATTTGAAGCAACTCCACCTGCAACTACAAGTTGAATGTTAGACATGTCATTAAGAATTTCCTTAAATTTTGTAATCCCTAATCTAGTTCTATCAATTAAACAATCTGTTATAGATTTTTGAATGCTTGCTGATAAATCACTTATTATTTTCTTATTTAATTTGTTTTTCATTACTATCTGATTAAAGGCTGTTTTGAGACCTGAAAAAGAGAAATTTGGATTTTTAGATTTATGCATTGGTCTTGGTAAATAAAAACTTGTTGGATCACCATCTTTAGACATTTTTTCTATCATGGGTCCACCTGGAAAACCAATTCCAAGTATTTTTGCAGCTTTATCAAAAGTTTCTCCAGCGGCATCGTCTAAAGTTGAACTTATTCTAGTATATTTCCCATATTCTATTACAGCTATTATTTGAGTATGACCTCCAGAAACTAAAAGCAGAAGATATGGATATTCAATATTATCTGTTAGACGAGCTGTTAATGCATGTCCTTCTAAATGATTTACAGCAACGTAAGGTTTTTCAAGAGACATAGCTAAAGA
Organism: uncultured SAR116 cluster alpha proteobacterium; assembly: GCA_902583415.1. Taxonomy (GTDB): domain Bacteria; phylum Pseudomonadota; class Alphaproteobacteria; order Puniceispirillales; family Marisalimonadaceae; genus Marisalimonas. Next base: position 2,844 of record CACHVW010000071.1, read on the forward strand.
TTTAGCAAATACAGTGCCTACAATTACGCCACCAATTAATCCTGGTCCTCCTGTAGCTGCAATTAAGTCAATGTCTTTTAAATTTAGCTTTGATTCTTCTAATGCTCTATTAATTGCGTGATTTAAGTTAGATAAATGGTCTCTAGCAGCTATTTCAGGTACAACGCCACCATAATTGTTTAAATTTGAGTTTTGATTGATTACAACATTAGACAAAATATCTTTTTTTGATGTAACCACGCCAATTGCTGTATCATCACAACTTGTTTCAATACCAAGTATCTTTAAATCATTAAAACCAAGCATAAAATTCCTAAGTAAATTAAAATTTTACTATAAATTAAATTTAAAACTAAGTAATGCAATATAAATTAATATTGTATGTTTTACGATTTACTATAAGTGTATAGAAATATTCAAGAATTAATAAATAACTTGATGATATAAAAGATTAATAAATTAAAATGACACTTAAAATAAGAATTGCCACTCGAAAATCAGAACTCGCTTTACGACAAGTAGATATTGTTAAAAGTTATTTTGAAGAAGATGTTGAAACTGAAACTATTAAAGTAACTACATCAGGGGACGAAATTTTAAACAAATCTTTATCTGACATTGGAGGTAAAGGTCTTTTTATTAAGGAATTAGAGTATTTTATTTTAAATGGATTTGCAGATATTGCTGTTCACTCAATGAAAGATATGGAAACAGATATTACAAAAAATACTGAAATCTCAGCTGTTCTTCCAAGAGGTGATAGAAGTGATGTCTTGTTAGGAAATTATGATTCATTCGATAATTTGCCAGATAAAGCAATTGTGGGAACAAGTTCTGTAAGAAGAGCTGCATTTGCTAAATATTATAGGCCTGATTTAAACATGAAGCTTCTGAGAGGCAATGTTGGAACTCGAATTGAAAAGCTAAACTCTGGATTATATGATGCAATTATATTATCCAAAGCAGGTTTGGATAGGTTAAATATTAACATTGGTAATATAATTCCAAATGAAATTATTCCTCCAGCATCTTCTCAAGGGGTCATTGCAATCCAATCTGCTACAAATGGTGATAAGGAATATCAAAAACAATTAAAGATGCTCTTAAATAAAATTAACGATGAAAGGGCTTTTTTTGAAACTTTAGCTGAAAGAAGTCTATTAAAAACCTTAGATGGTTCTTGTAGGTCTCCAATTTCAGCAAGCGCACATTTCACTGATAGTAAAGAATTGATATTGTATGGAGCAATTGCAACTTTAGATGGTACGAAAGTATTTAGATCTTATATCAAAGGATCGATTAAAGACGCAATTAAGTTAGGTAAAGAGTTAGGGAATAAAATTAAAGCTCAAACTAACAGTGACTTTTTATTTAAATAACTTCATTTAACAAGGAGTTGACGGATTAAAAAATCTAAAACACTAACTTTTGTCCTACGAGAGAAGAAAGATGCTGAAAGGAATTCACAATATCTAAATGATAATGGGTTTTTTTCAAAACCGTTTCCTATAACAACATTAAAATATGAAGATTTTAAAAGCTTAAATATTTCTAAAAATGATTTTGATTATATTATTATAACTAGTCCTAAAGCATTAAAAATTCTTGATGAGATAATTTTAAACATAATAGGCAATTTTACTAAAGATATAAGAATTTTTTCTGTAGGATTTGAAACCACATATCAATTGAAAAAATTATCCTATACTAATATTTTACAAGCAAATAATAGTTCTCGATCTTTACATAGCTTAATTGTAATTAACACTAAAAAAGAAGATTATGGATTATGGATTACTGCTAAAAATAGAAGTGTTGAGCTAGAAAAAAATTTATTAAATAACAATAGAAAAATAGAAATTATCGAAGGTTATAGCACCCATCCAATTTTAGAATTACCAAAGCCTTTGCAAACGGATTTAATTGAATATGATTTCTTAAATTTAGTCATATTTTCGTCAAGAAATGTATCAATTGCAAAACAGATTTTAGAAAATTACAATTTATTCAACATTGTTAAAAATAAAGCAAATTTATATGTAAATAGTGAAAATGTTGCTAAAAAAGCAAAGAAGATGGGTTGGAGAAATATAAAAATTATCAAGAAAAATTTTACTAAAGAATTTTTAGATAATATAATCAAATTACCTTAGTAAACAGGGACATAACGATGATAAAAGCTAAAACTCATAAAGCTAAGAGTGATAAAGAAACAATCATCGATATGGAGCCGGTAAATGAAACACAAAAAACAATTATTTTAAAAAATCCTATTTTTTTTATACCATTCATAACCGTCTTTTCGTTTATTATAATTTTAATTTGGTTAACATTATATTATTTGCCAAATCATATTGAACAACAATCAAGTAAAATCATTCAACTAAATAACGAGT
>CACHVW010000072.1 GCA_902583415.1 uncultured SAR116 cluster alpha proteobacterium
AACTTTGGAAGAAAGAGGGGCTTTGGAATATTCTATTGTTGTGGCAGCTACTGCATCTGATCCAGCTCCTATGCAATTTCTTGCACCTTATTCTGCTGCTGCTATGGGAGAATTTTTTAGAGATAATGGAATGCACGCAGTTGTTGTTTATGACGATTTATCAAAACAAGCGGTTGCATACAGACAAATGTCTCTCCTGCTAAGGAGACCTCCCGGAAGAGAAGCATATCCCGGTGACGTGTTTTATCTACACTCTCGTTTGCTTGAAAGAGCTGCAAAATTAAATGGAGATAATGGATCTGGATCTCTCACAGCTCTTCCAATAATTGAAACACAAGGTGGTGACGTATCTGCATTTATTCCAACAAATGTTATTTCAATTACAGATGGTCAAATCTTTCTAGAAACTGAACTCTTTTATAAAGGCATTAGGCCAGCTGTGAATGTAGGTTTGTCGGTATCCAGAGTTGGATCTTCCGCTCAAATTAAAGCTATGAAACAAGTTGCTGGTACTATAAAGTTAGACTTAGCTCAATATCGAGAGATGGCCGCTTTCGCACAATTTGCATCTGATATGGATGCTTCAACAAGACAACTTTTATCAAGAGGGGAAAGGTTAACTGAATTACTTAAGCAACCTCAATATTCTCCAATGGATGTTGAAGAACAAGTTGCCGTTATTTTTGCTGGAGTGAAAGGATATTTAGATCAAATTCCAACTCAAAAAATTGGTGAGTTTGAACAGTCACTTATCCAAAAACTAAATGCCAAAGGCTCTAATATTTTAGAATCAATAAGAAAAGATAAGTCTATTTCAGATGATACTGAAAAAGCCCTTAAAGACACACTAGACGAATTAATAAAGAATTTTGCTTAGATAATTTGAAAATAAGTAAGGATTAGGTTAATGCCTTCTTTAAAAGACCTTAAAAATAGAATTGGTTCAGTCAAGTCTACACAAAAAATTACATCAGCAATGAAGATGGTTGCTGCTGCGAAACTCCGTAAAGCTCAAGAGCAAGCATTAGCCTCAAGACCATACACTTCTATTATGGACAGTGTTGTATCCAAAATTTCTTCTAAATCAATTGGAAGCTCTATAGATCTGCTAAATGGCAAAGAAGAAATTAAAACTCATTTATTAGTTGTTTTTTCTGCAGATAGAGGATTATGCGGTGGTTTTAATGGATCAATTACAAGAACAGTTAGGTCTGAAATTAAAAAACTAAAAGGCGATGGTCTAAACGTTAAGTTACTAATGGTAGGAAAAAAATCTGCTGATGCACTCATTAGAGAATTTGGTGACTTGTTTGTTGAAAAAATAGATGGAAAATCAGCAAAACCTAATTATACAGATGCCGAAGTTTTAGCAAAAAAAATAATTGATTTGTTTGAAAATAACGAGTTTGGTGCATGCAGAGTAATATTTAATAAGTTTGTTTCTGCAATTACTCAAGAAGTTACATTTAAATCTGTTATCCCAGTAGAATTTAAAAATAATGAGATAGATGAAAATGATTCTAGTTCAATATTTGAATTTGAACCAAGCGAAGAAGAAATCTTGAATGATCTATTACCCCGCAATTTAGCTACACAATTATATAGTTCTCAAATTGAAAGTACAGCAAGTGAATTAGCTGCTAGAATGACTGCAATGGATAACGCTACAAGGAATGCTGGGGAGATGATAGATAATTTAACTCTTCAATATAATAGAACAAGACAAGCTGTTATTACTAAAGAATTAATTGAAATTATATCTGGTGCAGAAGCCTTATAATATAAATATGGAGAAACATTATGGTGAAAAAACCTTCTACTAGACAAAATGGCAAAATATCTCAAGTTATTGGAGCTGTTGTTGATGTTGAGTTTGATGCAGATCTTCCTCAAATATTAGATGCTCTTCAAGTTGATAATAATGGACAGAAACTAATTTTAGAAGTAGCGCAGCATTTAGGAGAAAACGAAGTAAGGACCATAGCTATGGATAGTACTGATGGTCTAGTTCGCGGTATGGAAGTTGTTCAAACAGGTGCACCAATTACAGTTCCTGTTGGACCAGAAACATTAGGAAGAATTCTGAACGTTATTGGTGATCCAGTAGATGATGGTAAGCCGGTTAAGTCCAAGACAACATTACCTATTCATAGAGATGCTCCAGAATATGTTGATCAATCCACTTCTGCTGACATTTTAGTAACAGGAATAAAAGTGGTTGACCTTTTAGCACCTTATGCAAAAGGAGGTAAAATCGGACTTTTTGGTGGTGCAGGTGTTGGTAAGACAGTTTTAATTATGGAGCTTATAAATAACGTAGCTAAAGCACATGGTGGATACTCTGTTTTTGCAGGTGTTGGGGAAAGAACTAGAGAAGGTAATGATCTTTTCCATGAAATGGTAGAATCTGGAGTTATAGTTCCAGATGGTCCAGGTTCTAAAGCGGCACTTGTATATGGTCAAATGAATGAGCCTCCTGGAGCTAGAGCAAGAGTGGCTTTAACAGGACTAACGTTAGCTGAATATTTTAGAGATCAAGAAGGTCAAGACGTCCTGTTTTTTGTTGATAACATTTTTAGGTTTACTCAGGCTGGATCCGAGGTTTCTGCATTACTAGGAAGAATACCATCTGCTGTAGGATATCAACCAACGTTGGCTACAGATATGGGAGCACTTCAAGAAAGAATTACGACTACAACAAAAGGGTCTATTACTTCTGTGCAAGCAATATATGTTCCTGCAGATGACTTAACTGATCCCGCTCCTGCTACATCTTTTGCACACTTAGATGCTACTACTGTTTTATCAAGACAGATAGCAGAAATAGGAATTTATCCTGCGGTTGATCCATTAGACTCAACTTCAAGAATGCTAGATCCTAGAATTGTTGGTGAAGAGCATTATGATGTTGCAAGAAGAGTTCAAGAAGTTCTTCAACAATATAAATCGTTACAAGATATCATTGCAATTCTAGGTATGGATGAACTATCTGAAGAAGATAAACTAGTTGTTAGTAGAGCTAGAAAAATTCAAAGATTTTTATCTCAACCATTCAATGTTGCTGAAGTTTTCACTGGGTCACCAGGTGTTTTAGTACCTTTAGAAGACACTATAAAAGGATTTAAGGGAATTGCAGACGGTGAGTATGATGATTTACCAGAAGCTGCTTTTTATATGGTAGGTACTATTGAAGAAGCAATAGAAAAAGCAAAGAAATTAGCAAAAGATGCTGCTTAATCTTTTGAAGGTTTTTAGATGAGGTAAGAATGGCAGAAACAACTAATTTAGAAGTAGTTACACCCTCAGCTATAATTGTATCTGAACCTGTTGAAATGGTTGTTGTTCCAGGATCAGATGGACAAATTGGTGCGCTTCCAAGACATTCTAAAGTGATATCTACTCTAGATAGAGGCTTGGTAGATATTTTTAATGATAATAAAATTTCATCGCAAATTATGATAGATGGTGGGATAGCTGAAATAAATGAAACAACTGTTACAATTTTAGCAGAAAGAGCTGAAAAAATTGATAAAGCTAATAAACAAGTCCTTGAAGAAAAACTTCTAGCTTATCAGTCTCAAGAAAATCATGACGATCAAAATATTGCAGAACTTGCAATCAAAAATTCGTCTTTCATAAAGGCTGTTTTAGATAAAATAGGTTAATTCATTTCTGTAACATTTTTTCTATCTCAGAGCTTATACTCAAAAGATAATCATCTTCATTTGTTGTTGCATTTATCATAATCCCAATGGGTTTTTTGTTTTCAAAATAAGGTATAGAAATACTACAACCATTCATATAATTAGCTAAAGTTGTATTTCTTAACGAAATTAAATTTGCTTCATCATAGATTTCACTATCTTTACAGTTTTCTAGTATAGGCGGTTTTATTGTTACAGTTGGCATTATTAAAAAATTATTTTTTAAAAATTTGTTAAACTCTTCTATTAAATCTACTCTAATTTTTTGTAATAAATTATATTCTACAGCAGTAACTTCACTTGCTCGTTCTATCCGTCTTAATACATTTGGATCAATTAAATGTTTTTTTTCATTATATAAATAAAAGTACTCCGTTGCACACTCTACTGATGCAAACTGCCATATTGGTACTTTTTTATACAAGTCTAGAATTGGTACGTTTATTTCAATGACTTCGTATCCATTTTCAATAATTTTTTTCTTAGCTAAGTCGAAAGCAACTTTAATCTCAGTATCTATATTTTCAAATCCAAAATTAGAGGGAATTATTAATTTTGGATTTTTATTTTGTAATTTCTCTTTTTTATCATTAATTTTTCCTCTCATGGCGTGGTAGCCAAGTTTACAAAGTTCAACGTTTTTGGCCATTAATCCAACACTATCTAAGCTAGAGGAGAGAGCAAGCACACCATTTCTTGAAATACTGTCTTGTGTAGGTTTAAAACCTGTAATACCTGTAAAAGCTGCTGGTATTCTCGTTGAACCTCCGGTATCTGTACCAATAGCAATGTCAGACAAATCTAAGGCAACTGACACAGCTCCACCAGATGTTGATCCACCTGGTACAGCGCCTGGATATAAGGGGTTATCAGGGGTTCCATAGTGAGGATTTATACCCAAACCTGAGTAGGCAAGTTCAGTCATATTAGTATGTCCAAGGAGTAAACCACCTTCTTTTCTTATACTAGAGATACATTTTGCATCACTTAAAGAAATATTGGGTTCTAGAAATTTAGTACCTCCTCTTGTATGATATCCCTTAACATCAAATAAATCTTTCACAGATATTATTAAACCTTTTAATATTCCGTCTTTAAGTTTACTTATCTCATTCAGCTGGACTTCAAAATCTTTTTCAAAAAGCTCTGTAAATACATTTTCTATTTTTTTTGGATTGTCTTTAACTTTCGTTAATATTCCAAAAACTTTATTAACAAGTTTTTCGTTATTTGATTTAATCTCTTTTTTCATAATTATTAATTATAGTTTGAAGCATTAAAGTTATTGATCACGGGAATGAAAAATTTATTGATTTTTCTGTAAACATTTTTCTTAAATGAAATTGCTTTTTCA
>CACHVW010000073.1 GCA_902583415.1 uncultured SAR116 cluster alpha proteobacterium
AACAATAGGTCATAGTTATGTTCAAGGAAGAAGTAAGAAAAAAGCTGAAATAAGCGCATTATGTGATGCTCTTATGCAAACTAAAATGTCTAAAGAAATAAATAAAAATATTATTATTCCTTTAGAAAAAATTAAAAAAGATAATAAAGACAAAATTCTCTCAAAAGCTGAAGCTACAAAAGTTGATTTTTTTACTCTTGTAAGAGGAGAAAGCGATTAATGGAAAATTATCCTTTTTCTGAAAATTCTATAAATAGTTCTATTGCTTTTAGATCATTAGTAAATGCAACATCATATCCAGGTAGAACTTTTCAGATAAATAAACTTAACAAACCAAGTGTATTGTCAAATGCAGCAGCGACAATATTAATTACGTTATGTGATAATGAGAGTAATGTTTACCTCTCAAAAGAATATAATACAGATGAAGTAAGGAATTGGTTAATTTTTAACACTGGTGCCATTATTAGTAACAAAAAGAATGCTGATTTTGTAATTGGTACATGGAAATCTTTATTGCCATTAAATGATTTCAAAATAGGAGTTCCTGAGTATCCAGAAAGATCTGCAACTTTAATAATTGAAGAAACAAAATATAAAAAAGTAAAATGCAACATTGATGGTCCAGGCATAAAAAATAAATTAAATATTGATTTACCTAATCCTGAATTATTTATCGAAAATAATAATCTTTATCCTTTAGGTTTAGATTTCTATTTCACAAATGACTTAGAAATTTTATCTATTCCTCGTTCAACAAAAATTAATATCATAAAATCGGAGCTTTAGATGTATGTAGCTGTTAAAGGTGGGGAGGTAGCAATTGATAACGCTCATTCTTGGATGTCAGAAATAAGAAGAGGTGATACATCCATTCCAAATATTTCCCTTGATCAAATATCAGAACAACTCACACTTGGCGTTGATAGAGTAATGTCTGAAGGTTCTCTATATGATAAAGATCTTGCTGCATTAGCTATAAAACAGTCTAGAGGTGATTTGATAGAAGCTATATTTTTGTTAAGAGCTTACAGAACAACTCTTACAAGATTTAGTTACAGCAAACCAGTTAATACAGCAAATATGACATGCCTTAGAAGGATTTCAGCAACTTTTAAAGATATACCAGGTGGACAAAAATTAGGTCCTACTTTTGATTACACGCATAGGCTTTTGGACTTTAAATTACTAGCTGAAAATGAAGCACCTATTAGTCCAAAAAAAAAATATAATGAAAACAAAATGCCTCACGTTTTAAGTTTTTTAAATCAAGAAGATTTAATGCAAAACGAAAAAGATAACAATCTTGATCCTATCGATATAACTCGAGAACCTATTAGCTATCCAACATCTCGTTCGGCAAGGTTACAAGCATTATCAAGAGGAGATGAGGGTTTTTTACTTGGTCTCGCATATTCTACTCAAAGAGGATATGCAAGAAATCATGCATTTGTAGGGGAACTAAGAATTGGCATAGTTGACATTGAGCTTTATATTCCAGAATTAGGTTTTGAAATTAATGTTGCTGAGATCATTTTAACTGAATGTGAAACGGTAAATCAATTTCAAGGATCCAAAATTGAACCTCCACAATTTACAAGAGGTTATGGTTTAGTATTCGGACAGACTGAAAGAAAAGCTTTAGCAATGGCTTTGATCGATAGAGCTTTAAGATGGAAAGAATTAGGTGAAGATTATTCTGGCGCACCAGCACAAGACGAAGAATTTGTTATTTCACATTGCGACAACATTCAAGCGACTGGTTTTTTAGAGCACATAAAACTACCACATTATGTTGATTTTCAATCTGAACTAGAGCTCATTAGAAAAATTAGAGCTGACGCCAAAGTTAATATGAAAAGGTAATAAAATGAATGAAATGAGTAAAAATGAAAATTTAGATATTCAAATTTATAATTTTGCTTATTTAGATGAAAATACAAAAAGAATGATAAGACGAGCTCTTCTGAAAGCATTATGTATACCTGGCTATCAAGTACCTTTTTCCTCAAGAGAAATGCCAATGCCATATGGTTGGGGTACTGGTGGAATTCAGGTAACATCTGCTTGTTTAATACCCAAAGATATTTTAAAGGTAATAGATCAAGGCGCCGACGATACTACAAATGCAGTATCAATAAGAAAATTTTTTCAAAAAACTGCAAATGTAACTGTAACTGAAAAAACTTCAGATGCATCTCTTATACAAACTAGACACAGAATTCCTGAAACAAAATTAAAAGAAAAACAAATATTAGTATATCAAGTACCAATTCCAGAACCTCTTAGATTCTTAGAACCAAGAGAGACAGAAACTAGAAAAATGCATGCTCTTTCTGAATATGGATTAATGTATGTAAAACTTTATGAAGATATTGCAAAACATGGTCATATTGAGACAGCATATGCATATCCAGTAAAAACAAATGGAAATTATGTTACTGACCCTTCTCCTATTCCAAAATTTGATAATCCCAAAATGAATAATAGTCCAGCTATTCAACTTTTTGGCGCTGGAAGAGAACAACGAATTTATGCTATTCCACCTTATACAAATGTTAAAAGTCTTGATTTTGAAGACTATCCTTTTGAAGCTATGAAAGCTAATTTCAAATGTTCAATATGTGGATCCAGTGATAGTTATTTAGATGAAATTATTGTTTCAGATGATGGTAAACGATCATACATATGTTCAGACACAGACTATTGCAAAGAACAAACCAAATTAAATTCAAAAAAAGAAGATTAATTATGAAGCAAAATTTCTTATTTCAAGCCTCTAATATTTCTAAATACTATGGCCAAAATATAGGTTGCAAAAATGTATCTTTAGATATTAATCCTGGAGAGGTCCTTGGAATTGTTGGCGAGTCAGGTTCTGGGAAGTCTACATTATTAAACTGTATTTATGGAAATTTAGAAGTTGATGAAGGAGATATTTTCTTAAACGACAAATCAAAAACAATCCTCAATTTTACAAAAATTTCGGAACCAAAACTTCGTTTAATTCAAAGATCTGATCTAGCATTTGTGCATCAAAATCCTCGTGACGGTCTCAGAATGAATATAAGTGCAGGAGGAAATATTGGTGAAAGATTAATGGCAATTGGTCATAGAAATTATGGTGAAATTAGAGAAATTGCTGCAAATTGGCTAGAAAAAGTTGAAATTGATGTTAGCAGAATTGATGATAAGCCAAGTACTTTTTCTGGAGGAATGCAACAAAGACTTCAAATTGCAAGAAATCTTGTAACTAGACCAAGATTGATTTTTATGGATGAACCTACTGGAGGTTTGGATGTATCTGTACAAGCTAAAATCTTGGATTTATTAAGAAACCTTGTAAGAGAACTTGGCATTGCTGCAGTAATAGTTACACACGATCTTGCAGTAGTTAGACTTTTAGCTGATCGTATAATTGTAATGCAAAATGGAAATGTTATAGAAGCTGGTTTGTGTGATCAGGTTTTAGATGATCCACAGCATAAATATTCGCAATTATTAGTTAGTTCAGTATTACAGGTGTAAAATGATACAAATTAAAAATTTAAACAAATCATTCCTACTTTATAATCAAAACGATACAAACATAAATGTATTTAAAAATATAAACTTCAGAGTTAATAAAGGTGAGGTTGTTGCACTTACTGGTAACTCTGGCACAGGTAAATCTACTTTATTAAAATTAATCTATGGAAGTTATGTGATAAGTAAAGGTGATGTTCTTATTTCAGATATTAATATTAGAAAATCATCACCTAGAGATATTTTAAAACTAAGAAAGAATAAATTGGGGTATGTTAGTCAATTTTTGAGAGTTGTACCTAGAGTGCCAACAATAGATGTTGTAATAGAACCCTTGCTTGAGATTGGATGTGAAAAAAAAATTGCATTAAAAAAAGCTCAAGAAATATTAGAAAGACTTAATATTCCAAAAAATTTGTGGAACTTATCTCCCTTAACTTTCTCAGGAGGTGAACAACAAAGAGTAAATATTGCTAGGGGTTTTATTCATAATTATCCGTATTTACTTTTAGATGAACCAACCGCAAGTCTGGACCAAAATAATAAAAATGTTGTATTAGATTTAATAGAAAAAGCTAAGCTAAATGGTTCAGCTATAATAGGAATATTTCATGATGAAACAGCTAGAAACAAAGTTGCTACAAGAGAAGTCAATTTAGAAAATTTATGAATTAATGAAAAAAACTAATGGCAATTTATTTGTGATTGTAGGAGCTTCTGGGGTAGGTAAAGATACTTTATTAAATGAAATAAAAGCTAGGCTGGAAAATTTTTACTTTGTAAAAAGGTATATTACCAGAACCCTCGATAAAAATAATGAAGACCATATCGCTATATCAAATACTGATTTTCAAAATAAGGTTAAAGATGGTTTTTTTGCAATAAGCTGGCAAGCACATTCTTTATCATATGGCATTCCAAAAGATATTGAAGATGAATTGAAAAAAGGTGTTAATGTAATTTTTAATGGATCAAGACTCGCTTTGAAGCAAATTAGGGAAAGTTATCCTGATGCAAAGATTATTTGCATTATTGCTTCCAAAAAAGCTATTGAAAGCCGTCTTATATCAAGAAATAGAGAAAGTAAGGATGATATTAAAAAAAGACTTAATAGAGAAGTTGGAAAATTACCTTCGGATACAATCTATGTTAAAAATGACATTGATTTAGAAACAGGCGTAAATAACTTAATTAATGCTTTAAATTATTAAATTTAAATCTTTTAATAAAATAAAATTTTTCATCACTCTTTTGTCCAAAAATACAAATATTATTAAAGTTTATCTTACTTAAATTAACTTGTTTTAAAATGTTTTGAAGAGATTTAAACACGCCATCAATTTCCTCAATATTTAATTTACTGGTAAGAGTTAAGTGAAATTTGAATTCATTAAATACGTAAGGATAACCCCACTTATAGAGCATTTTTTTTTGATTTGGGG
>CACHVW010000074.1 GCA_902583415.1 uncultured SAR116 cluster alpha proteobacterium
ACACCTAATAAGCCAATGGGGCCAGGGCCTATTACAACTAAACTTTCTCCAGCTATTAACCCTCCTAATTCGGTGAGACCGTACATTGTTGTTCCAGCTGTAACCACTAAAGTTGCCTCTTCATCAGTCATAGTGTCTGGAACTTTTATAAGTGTGTTTATATTATTTACAGCATATTGTTTGAAGCCACCATCTGTTGTAAAGCCGTTTGCTCTGTGACCTTTATTTACATTTCCATAGTTCAGACCATAGTTATGGCATGAAGTATACATTCCCATCCTACATCTTTTGCATTGACCACAACCAGAGTGAATTTCTACCGTCACTCTATCGCCAATATCAAACTCATCAACTGAAGGGCCTAATGCCACAACTGTACCCATGTACTCGTGTCCAGGAGTGAAATTTTTATTAAATGGTAATCCACCTTCTATTAAAGCTGGCGGTCCATGACTTATTACATCAAGATCTGTTGCACAAATAGCTACAGCGTCAATCCTGACTAAAACTTCTGCTTTACCTGGCATAACGATAGGTTTGTCAATTAATATCAGCTGGTCTGGATTTCCTAAGACCCATGCTTTCATTGTTTCTGGTATTGGATGTTTAACTGAAGTCTTACCGTTAAATTCAATTGACATTATCAAACCTTTTGTAGGCTTTAATGAATCCATTAATTAAAAGATTTGTCAAAAAGTTTATATGTTAAATGTTGTGTTTAATTTTATATTCACGCCATGTTGTAAAAAGTCCTGATCCAATAACTATCAATGCACCCAAAATAATCATTAGATCTATACTTTCAGAAAAGATTGTTACACCGATAATTGATCCAAAAACTAATTGAAGATAAGAAAAAGGTTGCACAACCGAAGCTTCTGCAACTTGTAATGTTTTTACCATCATAAAATGAGAACCTGCACTTAATACACACATTAAAAAAAGCCATAAATAATCTTCTTTTAATATATCATCCCATATAAAAAGGCTTATTATACTCATTGTTACTGTGCCACCAATACCCGTCCAAAAAAAAACTTGTTATTGCTTTATCAGATCTGGAAACATATCGAGTTAAAATAAGATAAACAGCAAACATTATAGCTCCAACTATTGCAAATATAGACCCTTCTGTAATCACATTTGTATTTGGTCTTAAAATTATAATTACGCCAATGAACCCTGTGAAAATTGCCATCCACCTCCTCCAGCCAAATCTTTCACCAAGAAAAGGGACTGATAAACCTGCAACTATCAATGGATAACATGCAATAATCGCATGTGTTTCAACTAACCCCAACAAAGTAAATGTATAAACAACTAAGCAATTATTTAGAGAAAGAATTACACCTCTAGAGAATTGAATATAAGGTTGCTTTGTATTTAAAATATCTGATATACGATTTTTTATAAACAAACATGTAACCATCATGACAAATGCTATAAACCAATAACGCATTGTAACAAGTGTAAAAACATTATTTTTTTCAGCTAAATATCTAGAAACCCCATCCATGCTTGAAAACATAAACGTTGTAATAACCATAAGGGTAATTCCAAAAAGAACATTATTTTGCATAAATAACTCGATATGAAAATGAGAATTAATGTATATTGTTAATAGAAATTTATAACAACAAAAAAATAGAGACGCTTAGGTCTCTATTTAAATAAGGAGGAATATATAATAATTACTTTATAAATTATTAAACGACTTAATAAAAAAAAGTTTAGTTATTTATTAATTGGTTTTGTAATTCCAGTATTTCGCTTATATGAAAACTAGCTTCATTCAACTGAAATTGATCGAAATTCTTAATTGGTTCTCGGCAGATACTAGTAGTAAAAATTCCTTCTTCAACTCTTAACATTTTTGAAAATTTTATAGATATATCTATGTGTTGGTGAGTAAAAGACAAAATTGGTAAAATTTGAGAAAATAATCTTCTAGAGTCTTCTATTTTATTTTCTAAATATAAATTATAGATTTTGTTATAAATAACCTCCATAGTTGAAGGAATTAGGGCATGTACCCCTCTATTCAAAGCTTCAATCATACCCATAATTGCCCATCCACCACTAAGATGTAACTGGTTGTTAGTAATATTGAAAACTCTTGTATATTTTGGACCGGAATTAAGAACTTCAATTTTTAAACTTTTAAATTTTTTAACGTTTCTATTTAATAAAATTATATCTTCATCACTCATTCCATAACCTGTCCATGATAAATCTTGTATCATAAGATTATCAGGTCCAACTTCAGCAATTTCATAAAAGCATTGCACTAATTCATCACCAAAAATATTTTCAGGTGCTTGACATAATATCCAATCAGCCCCTAATTCTTTTGCATTTTTGGATAACTCAATTCTTTCAATTTGATTTTTTGCAGTGCAACTTATAATGATTGGAATTCTATTATTATTATAAGTTACACATTCATTTAATAGAATTTTTTTCTCATCAAAGGATAGACTTCCGTTTTCTCCTGCAACAGCGCCCACAAGCATACCAGCACATCCAGTTGTTACAGTATGATCAATCAGTTTCCTTAAGCTAACTATATCAATTTTGTTTTTTTCATTAAAGGGTGTGTGCAAACTAGGAATAATTCCTAGCATTTTAGAAATATCTTTTTTTTCTCTAGCCAATTAATGTACCATTTTCGAGTTTAATATCTGGCCGAAGCAAATGAACATCTTCACCTGAGATTGCACCAAGTATAAGTACTTCAGAAGTAAAACCAGCAATTTTTTTGGAAGGCAAGTTGCAAACAGCCACAACTTGTCTATTTATTAATTCTTTTAATGAATAATTAGTAATCTGAGCTGAAGTTTGTTTTATCCCAATGGTTTTCCCAAAATCAATTTTTAAAATATATGCAGGTTTTTTTGCTTTTACATTCTTGGAGGCTTCTAAAATCGTCCCTAAAACAAGATTTAACTTTGTAAAGTCATTGATACATATTTGATCTTTATTTATTTTATCCATATTTTTTATCTTACTAAACTTATCTTTTCAATTTAGTTTTTTTGGTCATTATTCCCAATACATTTTAAAATTTTATTTTTTGTAAATATTTCATTATAGTTATCATTTATAGATCTTAAATTAGCATTGAATGCCAATGATTTATCTTTAATTATAAATACGTAATTAAGTATTGGATTTTCTTCTGCCGAAACCTTACTAATAGCCATTAATGCAATTTCAGAATTTTCTACTATCTTATATTCTAACGGTTCACCGTTTTGATCTTCATATTTTATAGAATCACCATCTACAGTCATTTTAGACAAGTCGCCATGTTTTTTGTCTATGCATGAGTATTCAAGAGCATAACTACTATGAGAGGCAAACAGTAAAAAAAGTATATAATATAAAATTCTCATTTGACTTCCATATTGAAAATGTATTAATACAAAATATTTTAAATTATTAAAAAATATCCTATTATTTTTTTTTACTAAATTTACAAAAATTTAAAAAAAATGAATAGAAAAAATTTATTATTATTTGTCTTTTGGGGATTGGCTTTTATTGTAATTACCTGGTCACTACCTTTTTTAGCTAGAGAAAATCAGATTTTCAATAATATCTTATCCTACTGTATATCAATTATAAAATGACAAACTTCTATAAAAATGTAAAAACATTTGTTTTAAAATTATGAAACTGATTTCTAATGAATTTAGCAAAAAAAAAATTAATTTTACTTTCATCAATTATTATTTCTTTCGTTATTATTTTAATTATGACTTTTCTTTTTGCAGAATATCTATCACGTAAAAATTCTCCAGAAAAATTATCAGAAATAATCAGTAAAGTTAATTTAATTGATCATAATGGAAAAGCTTTTAAAAGTACTACACTTAAAAATAAACCTTCTTTATTATTTTTTGGGTTCACTAATTGCCCAGAAATTTGTCCTACAACACTCGCCGATTTATCACAAATTACAAAAGAAGTTACATCGAACGATGATTCAATAAATATAATTTTTGTCACTTTAGATCCAAAAAGAGATAACAAAGAACATCTTAAAGATTATATTCAATATTTTGATGGTAATATTATTGGTGTAACAGGTAATAAAATTGAAATAAAAGAATTTGCTGATAATTGGGGAGTGTTTTATGAAGCTGTCAAAACTACAAATAGTAATTATACTCTTAACCATACGGCAACAGTATTCATGATTGATGCCTTAGGCAATTTTAGAGGAACAATAGCCTGGGGTGAAAATGAATCTTCTATAATTCAAAAAATTAATAATTTAAGAAAAATTAATTAACAATATACCCTAAACTTACCAATTTATCCCTTACCTTTTTTGAAGATAAAAATTTTAAGAATATTTTTGCCTCTGGTTTTTTTTCTCCATATTTTAGTAAAATTGCATCTTGATTTATAGGTGAATAAAAATCCTGAGGTATATCCCAAACTTTCCCTTTTTTATTTTTAATAATAAAATCAGATTTCGCTATGAAGCCTACATCTAAATTACCATAATAATTCATCAGAAAAACTTGATTGACATTTTTACTAAAAATTATTTTTTTTTCTAATCTATTAAAAACTTT
>CACHVW010000075.1 GCA_902583415.1 uncultured SAR116 cluster alpha proteobacterium
AAATGTAATTCTTTGTTAAAAGTAAGATTGCATTCACTTTAAATTCATGGGAATAAAATGAATAAAAATATGGCTAAGAAAATATCAACTGAACCAAAAATGAACTATGATTTAAATTTATTACAAGATATGTATAAAAAAATGCTTCTTATTAGAAGATTTGAAGAAAAAGCTGGTCAGTTATATGGAATGGGACAAATTGGAGGCTTCTGTCATTTATATATTGGACAGGAAGCTGTGGTTGTTGGTATTCAATCTGCGCAAATTGATGGTGATAGTATTGTCACATCTTATAGAGATCATGGTCACATGTTAGCATGCGACATGGACCCTAAAGGGGTGATGGCAGAACTCACAGGAAGAAAAGACGGTTATTCAAAAGGCAAGGGTGGTTCCATGCATATGTTTAGTCGTGAAAAGGGTTTTTTTGGTGGCCATGGTATTGTAGCCGCTCAAGTCCCAATAGGAGCTGGTTTAGCTTTTTCACATAAATATAATGGAAATAAAAATGTTTCTATTACCTATTTTGGAGACGGCGCAGCAAATCAAGGTCAAGTTTATGAGTCTTACAATATTGCCTCTCTTTGGAAGCTTCCAGTAGTTTTTGTAATTGAAAATAATAAGTATGGTATGGGTACGTCTGTAAACAGATCTTCAGCAGGAGATAATTTATCTGATAGGGGTAAACCTTATGGTATTATGTCTGAGATAGTTGATGGAATGGATATTCTAGCAGTCAGAGAAGCTGCTGTAAGAGCGATTGATTATTGTAGATCAGGAAAGGGTCCATTTATTTTAGAAATGAAAACATATAGATATAGAGGACATTCAATGTCTGACCCTGCTAAATATAGGACTAGAGACGAAGTTGATAAAATAAGAAAAACATCTGATCCAATAGAAAATATAAAATCTCTTTTAAATAAGATGGGTGTTGAAGATAAAACTCTTAAGGATATTGATACAGATATTAAATCAGTTATTGCAGAAGCAGCCAAATTTGCTCAAGATTCACCTGAGCCATCTGAAGATGAATTATTTACTGATATAACTATTAATTAATGGTGTTTTGATGACAATTGAAATATTGATGCCAGCCCTTAGCCCCACTATGGAAGAGGGTACCTTATCAAAATGGCTTGTAAATGAAGGAGATTCTATTTCATCTGGTGATTTAATTGCTGAAATAGAAACTGATAAAGCTACTATGGAAGTTGAAGCTGTTGATGATGGCAAAATTGGACAATTATTAGTTGCAGAGGGCACTGAAGGAGTGAAAGTCAATACTCCTATTGCTTTGTTAGTAGATACAAATGAATCACCTCATGCCACTATTAAAAATATTGCTGATAAACCGTATTTAGAAAAAGAAAAAATTCCATCAAAACCTACATATGACAAACCAATCTCAATTGAAGCTAATTCTAGTTTAATCACAGTAAGGGAAGCATTAAGAAATGCTATGGCTGAAGAAATGAGAACTGATAAAAGTGTGTTTGTGATGGGAGAAGAAGTTGCTGAATACCAAGGTGCATATAAAGTAACTCAGGGTTTACTAGATGAATTTGGAGGTAAACGAGTGTATGACACTCCAATTACAGAACATGGTTTCGCTGGGATAGGTATAGGGGCTGCTTTTGGAAATTTAAAACCTATTGTTGAATTTATGACGTTTAATTTTGCTATGCAAGCAATGGATCAAATAATAAATTCAGCTGCTAAAACACTTTATATGTCTGGTGGTCAAATGGGTTGTCCAATAGTTTTTAGAGGTCCTAATGGAGCGGCATCTAGAGTTGCAGCACAACATAGTCAATGTTATGCAAGTTGGTACGCACATTGTCCTGGTTTAAAAGTTGTTTCTCCATGGTCAAGTAAAGATGCTAAAGGTCTTCTTAAGTCAGCAATTAGGGATCCTGATCCAGTAATTTTTCTAGAAAATGAAGTAATGTATGGTCAAAGTTTTAGCTGTCCAGATGATGATAATTTTACTTTACCTATTGGTAAGGCGAATATTGAAAAAGAAGGAAATGATGTAACGATAATTGCTTTTTCCATAATGGTTGGAAAATCCTTAGAAGCTGCAGAAATTCTTAAAGATAAAAACATTAACGCAGAAGTTATTAATCTTAGAACTTTACGTCCATTAGATGTTGACACTATAATTAGTTCAGTCAAAAAAACAAATAGGGTTGTTACTTGTGAAGAAGGTTTTCCTTTTTCTGGAATTGGTGCAGAAATTTCAGCTTTAATTACTGAAAAAGCTTTTGATTGGCTTGATGCTCCTGTTGCAAGAGTAACAGGGAAAGATGTTCCAATGCCTTATGCAGCCAATTTAGAAAAATTGGCTTTACCACAAGTTGATGACATTGTAAGTGCTTCTGCACAAGTATGCTATGAAGATTAGGAATATTCAATGAGTGTAGATATCTTAATGCCAGCTCTTAGCCCTACAATGGAAGAAGGTACTTTATCAAAATGGTTGGTAAAAGAAGGTGATAAAGTCGAATCAGGTGATCTAATTGCTGAAATTGAAACAGATAAAGCAACAATGGAAGTTGAAGCAATTGAAGATGGTATTATTGGTAAGATTCTAGTTTTAGAAGGTCAAGAATCTATTAAAGTTAATTCTCCTATAGCTATCCTTTTATCTGAAGGCGAAAATCTTTCTGAGAATGCAATCTCCATAGATTCTAATAAAGAAATAAAAAAAGAAGTACAAAAAGAAGTACAAAAAAATAATGAAAACGTTGTGCAGATTAACGATATCAAAAATAACGATGAAATACCAAAATCAATTTCTGATAATACAACAAAATCATATTTTAAACCTGATAAACCAGAAAGAATTTTTGTTTCACCTTTAGCAAAAAGGATTGCAAAACAGAGAGATATACCATTAAGTTCAATAAAAGGTTCAGGGCCTCATGGTAGAATTCTTAAAGTTGATGTAGATAATTTTGATATCAAAAAAATTGAATATCCAAGTCTTAACAATCTAGAGAGTAATAATTTTGAAATTGTAAAAAATAGTGCGATGAGAAAAACTATTGCTGAAAGGTTAGTTAAATCTAAAAATGAAGCTCCTCATTTTTATCTATCTTTAGATTGTAATATAGACGAACTTTTAAAAGTAAGAAAAGCAATAAATTCTAAATCTAATGATGAATATAAAATTTCTGTAAATGATATGATTATTAAAGCTTCTAGTGCCGCACTATTAAAAGTACCTAAGGCTAATGCCAGCTGGGAAAATGATAATACAAAATATTTTAACAATACTGACATATCTGTTGCTGTGGCTATTGAGGGTGGATTAATTACACCTATTGTAAAAAATGTTCAGTCAAAAGGCTTATTAGAAATTTCAATGGATATGAAAGATTTAGCTAACAAAGCTAAGGATGGTAAACTACAACCTGAAGAATACTTAGGAGGATCTTTTTCAATTTCTAATCTTGGAATGTATGGTATTAAAGAATTTTCAGCAGTAATTAACCCACCACAAGGTTGCATAATTGCTGTTGGGTCAGGAGAAAAAAGACCAATAGTAATTAACAATGAAATTTCAATTGCAACTATTATGACTGTAACTTTATCTTGTGATCATAGAGTTGTTGATGGCGCCGTTGGTGCAGAATTTTTATCAGAATTTAAAAATTTAATTGAAAACCCCTCATTAATGCTTTTGTAGGAAACAGATATGACAGATATTGATTATGATCTTATGGTGATTGGTGGAGGCCCAGGTGGATATGTAGCTGCAATTAGAGCATCTCAACTGGGTATGTCAGTTGCATTAGTTGAGGATAAACATTTAGGTGGGATTTGTTTAAATTGGGGATGTATTCCTACTAAAGCTCTATTAAGAGCTAGTGAAATTAGACATATATTAGATAATGTTGATGAATTTGGTTTTACAATATCTGGCATAAAAATGGATATTAATAATATAACTAAAAGGTCTAGAAAAGTTGCATTGCAATTGTCATCTGGTTTTGCATTTATAACCTTTTGCAAAGCTCCATTCTTTTTAAGAAAATCAGGCGTTAGAATTTCAATTGAAGTGTCTGGAGAATATTTTCTTATATCTAAAATGGTTGCAACAAAATGATCTGCACCACCGTCATAAAGATCATCTCTATCTACAGAGGTGATGACAACATG
>CACHVW010000076.1 GCA_902583415.1 uncultured SAR116 cluster alpha proteobacterium
GCATTTCTAACTACAGATGAAGAAATCAAATGGGATAAAGATAATGGATGTGTATATAAACTATATACCATGTCTGAAATGTCTGAATAAACTAGTTAGGTTAAATCATCGTCTTCTATTATTTTTTTTCCTACATCTTCAATAATTTTTGGGGAATAATAGTGAATGGTTTTTTGACTTTTTTTCAGTTGGTATTTCACCAACAAAATGTGCTTTGGATCTCGTAAATACCTCAGTTACTATATTATACCAGAAAGTTGGCGGATCAAAAGTTCCACCTGCTACACCAACGTGACCAGGTTTTATCTCTAATCGTGATGTTAAAGTTGTAGCACATGTTTTACAAAATTGATTCGTCCAATTATATCCACTTTCGCTTATAAACTTATAAGTATTACATTTCCCAGAAATGATTTTAAAATTTTCTTCACTAAAGTAGACCAATGTTCCAAAAGCACTCCCTGATCTTAGTTGACAATATCTACAATGACATACTGCTGAAACTTGAGGATTTCCTTTTACCTCATATCTTACTTTACCACATGCACAACCGCCTCTGTGAATAATATCAGTCATTTATTTTACCTTAAGAATTATTTCACATAGTAGCATACAAAATTTTAATTTTTTTTACTTAAATAATTAAGTATCGGATTTTGCTTTAGTATTAGAATTTAATATTTTGATGAATTCAATAAACATTTTATAATTCGTTAAATTTTTATGTCTTACTTATGAAATTGTCATATTCTTTTTGATTACAATAAATGTATCACCTTATTGAATGATAAATTATTCCTCCAGGACTAATAACCTTTCCATAATTGTGAAGTATATTACCAAATTCTTCAAAATAATCATTTTTCATAGCATTCTCTATATGACGTTGAACACTTTCTAATGAAGTAAATCTTTCATTTATTGTAAAAACTATATTTCCAGTTTCGCCTTTTGAAGGATCAGTTGGATCAACAAATTCAGGTGCTTTAGTAAAATAAGAATTTAGAAGGTGCGTTTGTCCATCATTATTTTCTGAATAAAACTCTTCCATCCAAGATGCATGTTTTTTAAAAATCTTTTCAACTTCTTCGGCATTATCTTTTGGAACTACATAACCTAGATTGATACATCTTATTTCTTTTGACATTAAAATTCTCCTATAAGTTGTAATTTAAATATCAATTGTTTTGGATTTTTATCAAAGAGTTTAATTTATAAATTTTAATGTTTGCTTAATATTTATCCAAAAAATTTTTCATCGGGTTTTAAACATTTATATAAAACCCCTCTAAATCGAAAAACAAAAGTTTAGGTTTTCTAACAGTTTTCATAGTTATATTTTAGTGGGTTTAAAACCCCTTTAAAAAGGACAACTAAAATAAAAAAAGAGTCCGAAAACTCTCTTTTTTTAAGGGGGAGGAAACATGAAAATTACTTTACTTATATTATGCAATTATCATGCCTAACTGTGTGAAAATCTGAGGGTATATAATTGATATTTCTCTCTGGATACTGTTGGTGTTAAATAAATATATAAAAAATAATTGTTAAAATGATCGACATTATTAATAATAAATCAAACAGTTTTCTCAGGAGTTATAATGAAAGATTCAAAGTTAATTATTTATAGTACTCAAGATTTTTCAACAGAATCTGATATGCTAATTACATTGCATAATTGGCAAGACAAGAAAGAAAAATTTCTTCCAAAATTAAAGTCTAAAGGTTTATTAAGGCATGCAATAATGAGAGTATGGAACCGAGATGGTAGTTTTAGATTAGGGCATATATTTGAGTATAAAGATGAAAATGCATACAAAAACTGTCAACCTATTTGGCAAGAAATTGAAAAACAACATAAGTCAAAAGTGCCAATAAAGATCTTCGCCAATAGAGGTATTGTTTTAGAGGATAACATCTTAGTTTAATAAAAACAGTTTAAATTAGATCTAATAACTTATTTCTCTCTGGATACTATCTTGGTTTATAGATTAGGTTTTGGTTGTCAGTTTTGAGGTGTAGGTTATAAAAATTATTATAAAATATGCTGTTAGAATTTCTTACAAATTTCTTTGACTTTTTTTTTATTTTTATGTTTTGGATAAGTTGTGGTGGTTATATTAAGTATAAAATCAAAGGTTTTGATTTGATCAATAGTGTCCCTTAATAGTTGGTCAATAACTTCGTCTTTCAAACTTTTCATTCGTTTGTAATAAGCATCTCCATATTTTTTTATACAAACTGCACTATCACCATTGTGGATATAAGTAGAGGATTTTTCGCCCTTAATGTCATACTTCTTATCACATATAACTTCCCATTTTCCTTTATGTCTCCAATATAACTGTTTAGTCCATAACGTATCAACTAACTTATAGGTATTATTTTTGCACATCATAATATATTCTTTTCCAAAAGCATAAAATGAAGTAAATGAGAATGTCATTGTTAAGATTATAAAGAGTAATTTTTTCATGATGACATTTTAATCAAAATAAATGTTTAAGGTAAAGTTTTATGATATGCCATAAAGTAGTCTAATTAATTCTTCATAGTTATTTTTATGGAGTAATCATGAAATACTTAATTTCAATTCTATTAATCTTTACGTTTTTATCAGTTGCAAATGCTGAACAACTTGCTGACAGATGCTCATTTTTTGAAAAGAAATTCAATGATGAGTTATTAGTAGATCAAGATCCATTAAATTGGATACCTCATATTATGAATAGAACAAATATTTCTGATATTCATTTTAGAAAAATGATTTTTTAAAAAAACAATAGGTTACTACGGATTAAAGATTATATATAAAAATAATTTTTTTAATTTTTGTTATCCACATTATTTGTCTCCATCTGGAATTTTAATTGAAGAAAAAGATGTTGAATCTCAATCAAATTTCAAAACAAGAAAAGAGTTAGTTTTTTCTATCTTAACATCTTACAATTGTGGAAGTCCTTGTTCTCATAGTCTTGTATATACAGTCTCTATACCTTTAAAAAAAAGAAATCAGTCAATGGATTTTAGAGGTTTAACAATTAGAGAAGATCAAACCATGTCAAATTGGTATGTAAATTATTTAACCTTTAGTGAAGCATATGCCCTTCACAAAAAATTAGAGTTTTATTCAGAAAATAATGATGGACAAACGCACCTTCTAAATTCTTATTTTACTAAAGCACCTGAATTTGTTGATCCAACTGATCCTTCAAAAGGCGAAACTGGAAATATAGTTTTTACAATAAATGAAAGATTTACTTCATTAGAAAGTGTTCAACGTCATATAGAGAATGCTATGAAAAATGATTATTTTGAAGAATTTGGTAATATACTTCACAATTATGGAAAGGTTATTAGTCCTGGAGGAATAATTTATCATTCAATAAGGTGATACATTTATTGTAATCAAAAAGAATATGACAATTTCATAAGTAAGACATAAAAATTTAACGAATTATAAAATGTTTATTGAATTCATCAAAATATTAAATTCTAATACTAAAGCAAAATCCGATACTTAATTATTTAAGTAAAAAAAATTAAAATTTTGTATGCTACTATGTGAAATAATTCTTAAGGTAAAATAAATGACTGATATTATTCACAGAGGCGGTTGTGCATGTGGTAAAGTAAGATATGAGGTAAAAGGAAATCCTCAAGTTTCAGCAGTATGTCATTGTAGATATTGTCAACTAAGATCAGGGAGTGCTTTTGGAACATTGGTCTACTTTAGTGAAGAAAATTTTAAAATCATTTCTGGGAAATGTAATACTTATAAGTTTATAAGCGAAAGTGGATATAATTGGACGAATCAATTTTGTAAAACATGTGCTACAACTTTAACATCACGATTAGAGATAAAACCTGGTCACGTTGGTGTAGCAGGTGGAACTTTTGATCCGCCAACTTTCTGGTATAATATAGTAACTGAGGTATTTACGAGATCCAAAGCACATTTTGTTGGTGAAATACCAACTGAAAAAAAGTCAAAAAACCATTCACTATTATTCCCCAAAAATTATTGAAGATGTAGGAAAAAAAATAATAGAAGACGATGATTTAACCTAACTAGTTTATTCAGACATTTCAGACATGGTATATAGTTTATATACACATCCATTATCTTTATCCCATTTGATTTCTTCATCTGTAGTTAGAAATGC
>CACHVW010000077.1 GCA_902583415.1 uncultured SAR116 cluster alpha proteobacterium
TTCAGTTGCACAAGGCTTATCTATAACTACCACAAATATTAATATGATTAATACTGGTTTAGTTGGGTCAATTCTAGCAACAGATCCATCTTACGCGACCCTTCCATTGTCACTGCAATTTCTGACAATAGCCATAACTCTAATACCTGTTTCATTATTAATGGGCAAAATAGGAAGAAGGCCAATGTTTTTGATTGGAGCAATGGCAGCCTTTATCGGATGCTTAATAATAGCCTACTCAATTTTTAATAAGGTCTTTTTTTTATTTATAGTTGGATCAATTTTATTAGGTTTTTCTCAAGCTAATCAACAGTTTTATCGTTATGCCGCAGCAGATGACGTCTCAATAAAACTAAAAAGTAAAGCTATTTCCTTAGTTTTAGCTGGAGGGTTAATCGCTGCAATAGTAGGGCCAGAGGTTTCTAAATATTCCTTTGATTTTTTCTCAGATTATATATATTTGGCAACTTATTTATGTGCTGCTTTAATACAAATATTTAATTTTGGGGTTTTAATATTTGTTAAAATAAAAAAACCAAAGCCTACAAAAAATTCAATTAGGTCACTAAGCAAAATTTTATTTCGTAAAACAATCATTATAGCCATTCTAGCTGCTTCAGTAGGATATTCTTTAATGAGTTTTATTATGACGGCGACACCTTTGCAGATTGTAAATGTTTGTAAATTGGGAGATAGTGCAAGCGCAACTGTTATTCAGTGGCATGTAATTGCTATGTTTGCACCCTCATTTTTCACAGGATCAATTATAAATTTTCTTGGTAATCGCAAAGTTATGATGATTGGTGTTTTCTTATACATAATATCAATTTGTGTTAGTGTTATGGGTCAAACCATTGAATACTTTTGGATATCATTATTTTTATGCGGTTTGGGATGGAATTTTCTTTATGTAGGAGGAAGTGATATAATAGCTAAATCATCTTTACCAGAAGAAAGAGCTAAAGTACAAGGTGTCACTGACTTTATTATCTTTTTATTCGTTGCTTCGGGATCATTTTTAGCAGGTAGTTTACACAATAATATCGGATGGGAAATAATGATGTTTTATACATCAATACCCATATTTATTTTATTTTTAAGTATACTATTTATTAATCCAAGAGAAATAAAGGCTACTTAGAGTTATCCCCCTGTCAGAGACATATGTCTACTTACAGATACATTAGGTGACTGACGTGAGATTTCAAAATCATGTCCTTTTGGTTTTCTTTCTATGGCTTTTCTAATTGCATCTTCAAGTGCATTTAAGCCTTTATCACGTAATACATTCTTTAAATCAGCATTATCATCTTGACCAAGACACATGTAAAGAACTCCAGTGCAGGTAAGCCTTACTCTGTTACAACTTTCACAAAAGTTATGAGTTAAAGGAGTAATAAATCCAAGTTTATTATTAGTCTCCTTTACAGAAACGTATCTAGCAGGACCGCTAGTTCTTTCTGGAAGATCAGTAAGAGTAAATTTTTTTTCAATGTCTTTTCTAACCTGTGATAATGGAAGATATTGTCCATATCGAGTATCCCCTCCTATATCACCCATTGGCATTACTTCAATTATTGTCATATCAAACTTTTCTTCTCCACACCATGACAATATTTCCGGTAAATGATATTGATTGAAATTACTTATCGCTACTGTATTGATTTTAATTTTAAGCCCTACTTCGCGAGCTTTTTTTAGACCTTTCTTTACTTTTTCTAGGTCTCCCCATCTTGTTATTTCTTTAAACTTATCAGGATCAAGATGATCTAATGATACGTTAATTCGTCTAACCCCTGCATTAAACAGCTCTTCTGCTTTTGTTTCTAATTGGCTGCCATTTGTAGTAATTGTTAATTCATCAAGAGAATTTCCAACTTCTTTTCCTAAGTTATTTATAACTTGCATTATACCTTTTCTAACTAAAGGTTCACCACCTGTTAATCTAATTTTTCTTGTTCCAAGTTTCATAAAAACTCTGCAGATATCCTCTAATTCCTCAAGGCTTAAAATTTCTTTTTTAGGAAGAAATTGCATATCTTCTGCCATACAATAGGTGCATCTAAAATCACACCTGTCAGTTACAGATACTCTTAAATAATCTACCGTTCTTCCAAAAGGATCGATTAACTTATTTTTATTTTTAGTTATTTCATTCATAGAACGTATCTTATATATCTCCCAAGAAATTTATTATACTCTAATTTTATAAATTTAAGTAACAATTTTTTGTGTAGGTTATATAATGTATTTAATGCAATAATTTTAGGTATAAAATGAATAATAATAAAATTTATAGACAAAATCCACCTGCTGGTGGAAATGCAAATAAGTTAGTTGTTTTTCTTCATGGATATGGTGCAGATGGAAAAGATTTAATTGATTTAGCCAATCCTTTTGGAATGGCCCTACCAAATGCTAGCTTTATATCCCCTGATGCTCCTTATCCATGTGAAATGTCTCCTCAAGGAAGGCAATGGTTCCCAATAGAGGAAATTCCAAAGGGTGCTATTAAAGCTTCATTAGGTTTGCTTGACTTAATTGAAAATGAAGCAAAAAAATTAAATCTTACTTTCAAAGACGTAATACTAATTGGTTTTTCACAAGGCGCTATGATGAGTATGCAGTGTTTGTTAATTAATGATAAACAACTCGGTGCAATAATTGGATATTCTGGTGCATTAAGACAAGAAAATATAGATGCGGCAAATGATCAAATTTTAGATGGTAAACACAAATTTTCAGATACGCCAATATTACTAGTTCATGGAGAGCAAGATGAAGTTGTACCATTTCAATCATTAGAAAGATCAAAAAATCTGTTAAATAAGATTGGGTTCAATGTTGAAACTTTGTCCAGACCAAACCTTGCACATGGCATTGATCCTGAAGGCATAAGTAAAGGGATGCAATTTTTAAAAGTACTAAATTAATTCATTTAAATAAATTTTTTGTTTAATTTAATTGTAATATTGTTAGAGTAATAATAAACCTAATGATAATTAAATATTAAATTTTATGACTGTTTCCTCATTCTCTCCTACTTTAGTTCTAAATGCTGACTATCAACCTTTAAGTTATTTTCCATTATCATTATGGTCATGGCAAGATACGATAAAAGCTGTTTTTCTTGATAGGGTAAACATAGTATCTGAATATGATGAAATTGTAAGGTCACCTGGGTTTTCTATGAAAGTGCCAAGTGTTATTTCTTTAAAAGAATATGTAAAAAATCAAAAGTCACCCGTGTTTACAAGATTTAATGTTTTTTTAAGAGATAAATTTTCTTGTCAGTATTGTGGAGTAATTAAACAGTCGCACGATCTAACTTTTGATCATGTAATACCTAAATCTAAGGGTGGAAAGACTAATTGGACAAATGTGGTAGCTGCATGCAGACCTTGTAACTTCAAAAAGGGAAGTAAAAATGCCAAGGAAATAAATATGTTTCCTTTAATTAAACCCGAAGCTCCAACAACTAATTTGCTAAAAAGGAATGGAAGGCATTTTCCTCCAAATTATTTACATGAATCTTGGCGTGATTTTTTGTATTGGGATACAGAATTAGAAAGTTGAGTTTAGTTTAATTTCAATTATATTTTTTCTGAAATCTTTATAGCTGTCCTACAGCCAAGTTGAACAATAGCTTTCATTATTTCATAACCAGGTGCGTTTTCTCCATCATGTTCTACACCTGTTTCTAGATGATCTAACTCATCATCTCTGAATTTCATTAATGTTGATTTAAGTTCTTTATGATCATCATTTAGCGTTTCTGCCTGCTTTGCGTAATGCTCCCCGATCACTTCTTCTACTGCAATAGTACAAGCCATAGCTGCCTTTTCACCCATCACAGCACTAGCAACCCCA
>CACHVW010000078.1 GCA_902583415.1 uncultured SAR116 cluster alpha proteobacterium
TACCAATTAGAGCGAAACTGTGATGCCGTCCATTTACATGAAAAAAACATAATGAAATGGGATCAAAACTATAATCACTTATTTTGAAATCTAAAATATCTCTGTAAAAAGGAATTAACATATTAACATTAGATACATGTAAAACTGCATGACCAAGTCCACATACGTCAGTCTTAAATCCAGAAATTGGTCTTCCCGGGACAAATGGACTATTATCAATATGAGGCTTGTAAACAAGTTCAATTCTATTTCCTACCGGATCATCAAAATATATTAATTCATCAACAAATCTCATATCAGCAAGGCTTTTATCTCCTATGAAAACATCTATACCATTGTCTTCCAACCTTTTTGCATATTTTTGAAGATCTGATTTTTCTTCTACTTCCCATCCAAGGAAAGCAAGTTTATCACCAGGTTCACCAGAGATTGTGAATCTTTGTTTTTGATGATCCATACGGAAAAACAAAGATTTTTTGGAATAATCAGTTTTTTGCATTCCTAGATTCTTAGTCGCAAAATCTTGCCACTCTTCGATTTTATCTGAATTAACTCCAATATAACTCAAAGCATTGATCGACATGAAATAAATCCTTATTAAAAACTTATTAAATAATATATCATTTTGATAAAAAAACAATAATTTTATAATAGAATTATCATATAATGATAATTAATAATAATTTTTAAAAATTAGAATTTGATTTATATAAATATCTAGTTAATGATTTAATATTAAATTAAAATTATTTAAAATTTTATATGGAGGAATATTAATGAATAAATTGATTGGCGTAGTAGCGACAACAATTATCAGCGCTGGATTATCATTTTCAGCATTAGCTGATAAAGTTACTTTAAAATTTCACACTATGGTCCCAATGCCAGCAAATTCAAATGCTAAATTTGTTAAACCATGGGCTGACAAAGTAAAAAAAGAAAGTAATGGAGAAATTATTACTGAAATGTATCCCTCAATGCAACTTGGAGGAAAACCACCACAGCTAGTTGATCAAGCTCGTGAAGGTGTTGTAGATATTGTTTGGACTGTTGCAGGTTATACTCCTGGAAGATTTCCTAGGTTATCAGTTTTTGAATTACCTTTCATGCCAACAAGCGCAAAAATCACAGCCCAAGCTGTCCAAGAATTTGTCGAAACCGCAGGCGCAGAAGATCTTAAAGATTATAAAATTCTTGCAGTTCACGTTCATGCCCCAGGTATGATACACACTAAAAAGACATTGATTAAATCAGTAAGCGATTTTAAAGGTCTTAAGCTACGAGGTCCAACTCGTTCAGCAACAAGTTTATTAAAAAAGTTAGGAGCCACTCCTGTTGGTATGCCAATACCAAAAGTAGCTCCTTCTTTGTCAAAGGGTGTTATAACAGGAATGGTTGTTCCTTGGGAAATAATGCCATCTTTTAAACTTCAAGAGTTAACTAAATCACATACCAACGTAGCAGGTAATAGAGGGCTTTATACAACTCCATTTCTATTTGTTATGAACAAGGCAAAATACGATTCATTATCACCAGCCCATAAAAAAGGTTATAGATAATAATTCTGGCATGTCATTAGCTAGACAAGCAGGTGTACTATGGGACGATTTTGAAGGACCTGCTCGCGCATTAGCAGTTAAAGCTGGTGGGGAATTTCATACTTTAAGTGGAGCACCTTTGGCAGAGATAAAAAAAGCAGCAGATCAAGTTATTCAAGATTGGATAAAAGATGCTAACAGTAAAGGTCTGGATGGACAAAAACTTTATGATACTGCGAAGTCTCTGATTAAAAAATACGAAAAAACATTATAATTCTATTATAATATAATGATTTTTTGGAAAAAACTTTTTTCATCAAAAATACGTCCAGATAATCAATTTGGACGTATTTTAAATTTTATCTCTAGATATTTTGCAATTTTTGGAGGCTTTATACTTTTTACAGCTGCTTTAATTAGTATTTTTTCGATTTTTGGAAGAGTAGTATTCTCATCTCCCATATTGGGTGACTTTGAACTAGTAGAAATCGCTTGTGCAGTAGCTATTGGATCATTCTTACCATTATGTCATCTTAAAAATGGAAATGTTATTGTAGATTTCATAACAGCTAAACTTTCCAAAAATAAAATTAATTTATTAGACTCTATTAGTTCTTTAATATTTGGTGTAGTAGCTTTGTTCTTTACCTCTCGCATGATTTTAGGAGCAAAGGATATGTACGTTTATCAAGAAGAAACTATGCTTTTAGCATTTCCTATTTGGTTACCTTTTTTACCTGTAATTGCTTCTTTTTTTCTTCTAACAATATGTTGTCTATATACATTCATAATAAAAATTAACCTCATAATAGGAAAATAATTTTATGGAAAAATTTACACTTGGCATTATTGCTTTTCCTATATTATTTTCAATGCTGGCACTAAGAGTGCCAATTGGTTTGGCTATGCTAATAGTTGGTTGTTCGGGAACTATTTTAATAGCTGGATGGCTTCCAATTTTATCTCAAGTTAAGACTAGTGCATGGCATTTGTTTTCTAATTATTCTTTATCTGTCATTCCACTATTTTTGTTAATGGGAAATTTTGCTGGTAAAGCTGGTATGAGTGAAGCACTTTTTAAATTTACAGGCGCTTGTCTAGGCCATAGAAAAGGTGGAGTTGCAATGGCAGCTATTGGTGCTTGTGCAGGATTTGGAGCTATTTGTGGATCATCACTAGCAACAGCTGCTACAATGGGTAAAGTTGCACTTCCCGAACTAAGACGATTAGGATATTCTGGAGCTCTAAGCACAGGAACTCTAGCTGCTGGTGGAACTTTAGGGATATTAATTCCACCATCAGTTATATTAATAATCTATTCAATTTTAACAGAACAAAATATTGCTAAAATGTTTTTAGCCGCCTTTATCCCAGGTATTTTGGCAGCGCTAGGATACATACTTGCAATTGCTTTATATGTTAGATTTGTAAAAGATTCAGGACCAACAAAAGATAGAGTTGGTTGGAAACAGAGGTTGTCTTTATTTAAGAATATATGGCAGATAATTCTAATTTTTATAGTTATGATCGGGGGTATCTATTTAGGTTGGTTTACTCCTACAGAAGGTGGCGCTATCGGTGCAGGTGGAGCTGGTTTAATCGCAATTTCCAATAAAAATTTTAAGTTTAAAGACTTGGTTGACGTTATTGAGAATACTGCAATTACTTCTGCTATGATATTTTTAGTGCTTTTAGGTGCAGAATTTTTCAACTCATTCATAGCATTAACACAACTTCCAAATCAACTAGGCGAGATTGTATTAGAAAATAACTTTTCACCTTATTTGATTGTTGCATGTATTCTTGTATTGTATCTTTTTTTAGGCTGTTTAATGGATAGCTTAGCAATGATATTACTCACTATACCAGTTTTTTTCCCTTTAATAATATCATTGGATTTTGGAATGTCTGCTGAAGAAACTGCAATATGGTTTGGAATATTAACACTTATCGTCGTAGAAGTAGGATTAATTACACCTCCAGTTGGATTAAATGTTTTTATTATCAATAAGATGGCTGGAGATGTCAGCATTACTGATACTTTTAAGGGAGTCTTGCCATTTTTATTTAGCGATATCTTAAGAGTTATAATTTTATTTTCTTTTCCTGGTATTACGCTATTTCTTCTCAAAATTTTTTAATAGTAATTTTCAACTCTAAATCTTTTACAAAATCTCATAACGATTTTTATTTAATCTGTTAATCTTTCTTATTTGACTTTTACTTATATATGCTGAGTATAAAACTATATTTTAATTTGGAGGAAATAAATGATTAATATTAAAAGAATTATTGCAGTTG
>CACHVW010000079.1 GCA_902583415.1 uncultured SAR116 cluster alpha proteobacterium
GGTAGATTGTTCTCTAACGTTGTAAATGCGCCTAAAGGAAATGATTTTGAACGGGATGTTTATTTTGGTGGATTTGAAGTCGCTGATTATTTAGCCCGTCGAAAAGATATCAAAAATATTGTAATGGTAGCACGCGGTTTCTTTTATTTAAATTGGGCTGAAAACTTCTTTATACCGAATAGGGAGCTACCTTCAAAAGAGGATGTCTTTTTAGTTGGAGTTAGGGAATTATTAGAAAGGTTTAGGGATAGGAATGTTATTTTCGTTTTTGAGAATCCAACGCTTGAGGTAGATCCGCGTGCTTGTAGGTCCCAAAGGCCGATCAAGCAATTATCTCTTTACTTGACAGAATCTAAAGCCAGAAATGAATGTAGTATTACTAAAGAAGAAGATGATGTCATTCATAAGCGCTACATACAGAAAGTTTCAGATATTCTAAAAGATTTTCCTAATGTCGTAGCAGTCGACCCACGCGATTTGCTGTGTGATGAAAAAAAATGTTATGCAACCGCAAGTGGTAGAGTTTTATATTCAGACCTAAACCACTTCAATAGAAATGGGTCATATCTACAAGGAAAGCAAATTTCTGACGCGTTTCATTTTTTTAAGGATGACTAAGAAACCTTTCAATCGCCTTTTCACAAACACAGGATATTATTGAATTTTAATAGTTCCTAACTTTCGCACAAACGAAGGCAGCAGCAAGTAACAAAAGAGGCTGTGTGCTAGTTTAAACTAGTGCCGCTTCCTCATTATATTTCTTCTGCTTTATGTATTGCGTCTGTTTTATCCTTAGTTTTTAAACTTTTTCGTTCATATTTTTTCTCTTATGCAATCCACATTCTAAATTGCCAAATACCAAAATCATTAAGCAGTATTACTGCTTTACCTCCTAAAATGTCAGTTTCATCAAAAGTCATTTCTCTACTTTTCCTCGTCTCTATTTTCCAAATATTGTTTTCGTTGTTCACCTCTCTTCTTAAGTTTTTCGTAAAAATCCTCTCCAAATCCAAACAACGCCAATTCTTTTTTGCTAAACTGATGACGATTAAGTAATTGAGTCAAATTATTGCAGTACGCTTTAACTGTGTTTTCCATACTCATTTCCTTTCTTATTACGTAACCAATATATCTTACTTTGTTACGTAATATTTATGCACTTGGTTGGTACAACGGGAATGCGTAACACAGAAGCAATACAGTTTAGTCTACGCAAAGCAATAGTTGCGTTAGTTTGTAAGAAAGTTTGCTGTAGTAAAAAAAGTACTGTAGGATTAGTGACTTTGTGATTGAGTTTGTAACAACTTTATAAGTTTTATGTTCTTAAAAACGTGATAAAAACAATATTTTAGCAACTTAGCATCACTCCCACTCAATAGTTCCTGGGGGTTTTGAAGTTATATCATAAGTAACTCTATTGATACCTTTAACATTATTGATTATAGCAGTTGCAGTTTCACTCAAAAACTCATGGGTAAATGGATAGTAATCTGCAGTCATACCATCTAATGAAGTAACAGCCCTTAATGCACATACATAATCATATGTTCTTGTATCACCCATTACCCCAACTGTTTTGACTGGTAAAATTACTGCAAATGCTTGCCAAATTTTATTGTATAGTCCATGTTTTTTTATTTGTTGGATATAAATTGTATCTGCATTTCTTAAAATATTCAATTTTTCATCTGTAATTTCACCTGGACATCTTATTGCTAACCCCGGACCAGGGAAAGGATGTCTGTCTAAAAAATCTTTTGGGATACCCAATTCTTTTCCTAAAAGTCTGACTTCGTCTTTAAATAACTCTCTTAAAGGTTCAATTAAATCTAAATTCATTTTTTTTGGTAACCCTCCGACATTATGATGTGATTTTATAGTTACTGACGGACCTCCAGAAAAACTTACACTTTCTATAACATCAGGATATAGAGTTCCTTGAGCAAGAAAGCTAACATCACCAATTTCTAAAGCATGTTTTTCAAATACCTGAATGAATAGCTTACCAATTGTTTTCCGCTTTTTTTCAGGATCTTTTATTCCCTTCAAGTTTGATAGGAAAAGCTTCTTTTCATTTGCCTCTATTAAATTTAATTTATAGTGATCCCTATATAACTTTAAAACCTCTTCGCTTTCATTTTTTCTCATCAAACCATTATTTACGTAAATACATGTTAATTGATTACCAATAGCTTTATTTATAAGTATTGCTGTCACTGAACTATCTACACCACCAGATAATGCACAAATTACTTTTTTATTTCCTACTCTCATTTTTATTTCTTCTACAGATTGTTGAAGATAAGATTGCATACTCCAATTAAAAGAAAAATTTGATAATTTAAGAAAATTTTTAATTAATACTTTCCCATTTAATGTATGAAAAACTTCTGGATGGAACTGAACTCCATAAAAATGTTTTTTTTGATTTCCAATTATTGCAAAAGGTGCATTTTCAGAAACACCATATACTTCAAAATCTTTTGGAATTGTTGCTACGTGGTCACCGTGGGACATCCATACTTCTTCTTTTCCTTCCTTTAAAAATAAACCTTCAAGAAGTTTGATGTTTTTACTTTTGTTGTTTAATTTTACATAAGATTTCCCAAATTCTGATGTTCCAGACCCAGAAACAACTGATCCACCCAACATTTGCATCATTATCTGTTGTCCATAACAGATTCCTAAAATAGGAACTTCTAAATCATAAATATTTGAAGGTGGCTTAGGTGCTCTGTCATTTAAAACACTTGCTGGCCCTCCAGAAAGAATAATTGCTTTAGGATTAAATTTTTTCAAAAATTCATCATGTACCTTATTAAACGGATGTATTTCACAATAAACCTTGAGCTCTCTTAATCGTCTTGCAATTAATTGGGTGACTTGGCTACCAAAATCAATAATTAAAACAAATTCGTTTTTCATAAAGTAACTTTCTTTTAATAAATTGATTATTCTATCTTTTTCTTTGAAACATTGAGATAAAAAAACCATCCATTTTGTGAATAGCAGGGTTAATGGTTATACTTTTTTTACCATCATCAAATGGATATTGAAAACTATTAGTTAAAGATAAATTGTCTTTCCACATATTAATCAAATCAATTTCAGAAAAATCACTATTAACTGATTTTTTGAATTTTTCAATTTGATCAACTCCTTCTTCAGGTAAGATTGAGCAAGTTACATATGCTAACTTCCCGCCTGGAGCAACCATAGTCGATCCTTTCAATAGTAACTCAGATTGAATATTAATTAATTCTTCTAAGTTTTTTTTATTGAAGTTAAATCTTGAGTCAGGACTTCTCGACCATGTTCCAATACCAGAGCAAGGAGCATCTACAAGAACTAAGTCAAATTTTTTTTCTAAACCTTTTGTACTCCAATTTATATCAACCAAACGTATTTCAACATTATGAATTCCTGCTCTTTTAAAACGTAAACTTGCCTGTTTTAATCTTTTTTGATTTATATCTAAAGATAAAATTCTTCCTTTATTTTTCATTATATCTGCCAATATAAGAGATTTGCCACCAGCGCCTGCACATATGTCAGCAACTTGCATTCCTGGTTTTGCACCTAGTATCAATGCTGACAATTGAGATGCCTCTCCTTGAATTTCTATATTACCAGACTTAAAGAGTTTATTTCCATTTATGGGAAATCGTTTAAGAAGTCTTATGCCTAACGGTGAATATTTACTAATTTTGCAAGGTACATCAATTTCTTTTAATGAATTCA
>CACHVW010000080.1 GCA_902583415.1 uncultured SAR116 cluster alpha proteobacterium
TGATTATCTGTGCAACGAAGATTGGGAAAAAGATTTTTTATTTATTCAAGACATTGGTTCAATATTTCTTTTATCATATCTATCTATTATTAAAAATAGAATGAATAGAAAATTTAGTGAAAAAGATAGAGAATTTCAGTTGAGAAAAAGAGGTCGATATGTGGAGTTTAATTTACTATATGACAGAGGAACAATTTTTGGACTTAAAACCGGAGGAAATACAGAAGCTGTATTGATGAGTTTGCCTCCAAAAGTAAGTTGGATTTAAAAGATAAATATCTATAATACTAACCTGTTGAATAATTAACAAAAATTAATCAAAAAAAATTTTTTTAACTAAGAAAAAGACTAGAATTTTTTTCAAAGAATGTTTATATAATTAATAACATTCGACAGGGAAATATATGTCTACTAAATCAAGTTCTAAAGAAAATAAAAATGAAGGCAAAAGAGACTTTCTGATCATTTCTACTTATGCTATGGCAGGGATTGGGGCAGCATCAGTTGCTTGGCCTTTGATTGATCAAATGAATCCTGCTGCTGATACATTAGCTTTAGCATCAACCGAGGTGGATTTATCTTCACTTGAAGAGGGTCAAGCCATTACTGTAACTTGGAGAGGTAAGCCTGTTTTTGTGCGTCACAGAACACCCGAAGAAATCAAGTTAGCTAAAGAAGTTTCTTTAGATGACATGAGACACCCTGAAACTGACGAGGAAAGGGTACCTAATGAAAAGTTTATCGTTCTAGTAGGTGTTTGTACACATTTAGGTTGTGTTCCACTTGGACAAAAAACTGGTGATGTTAAGGGTCAGTACGGTGGTTGGTTTTGTCCTTGCCATGGATCTCATTACGATCATTCAGGAAGGATTAGAAAAGGTCCAGCACCAACAAATTTAGAAGTTCCTTCATATAAGTTTTTGTCAGATAATGTTATTAAAATTGGTTAAGGTAATATTTAGTTTAGGAGTAATAATTGTCAAAGTCTAAGTTTAAAAACCCAGTTGTAAAATGGATTGATCATAGGTTACCTGTATTTTCATTTATGGATCATGAGTTAAATCATTATCCAACACCAAAAAATTTAAATTATTTTTGGAATTTTGGTTCTTTAGCAGGCTTTGCCTTAGTAACAATGATCGTTACTGGAATTGTCTTGTCTATGAACTACACAGCTCATGTAGATTATGCCTTTGATTCAGTAGAAAGAATTATGAGAGACGTTAATCATGGTTGGCTAATAAGGTATATTCATATGAATGGAGCAAGTTTTTTCTTTATTGTAGTTTACATTCATATTTTTCGTGGCTTGTATTATGGATCTTACAAGGCTCCTAGAGAACTTTTGTGGATCTTAGGTGTCTTAATACTTTTACTAATGATGGCTACAGCTTTCATGGGCTACGTCTTACCATGGGGTCAGATGAGTTTTTGGGGAGCTACTGTGATTACTAATTTATTTTCTGCTATCCCACTTGTGGGTGAAAGTATTGTCACTTGGTTGTGGGGAGGTTTTTCGGTTGATAATTCTACTTTAAATAGATTTTTTTCACTTCATTTTGTTTTACCTTTTGTGATTGTAGGAGTTGTAATTCTTCATTTAATAGCACTGCATCGTTTTGGGTCTAATAACCCAATTGGCATTGATGTTAAAGGAACTCAAGATACAATTCCGTTTAGTCCTTACTACACAATTAAAGACTTGTTTGGTTTAAGCGTGTTTTTATCTTTTTTTGCTGCAGCAGTATTTTTCTTTCCAAATTTTATGGGTCATCCAGACAATTACATCGAAGCAAATCCAATGGTTACACCAGCGCATATTGTCCCTGAATGGTACTTTCTTCCTTTCTATGCAATTCTCAGGGCAATACCAGACAAGCTTGGTGGCGTGCTTTTTATGTTTGGTGCAATAGCAGTTTTATTTATTTTACCATGGTTAGATAGATCATCAGTTAGATCATCTCAATTCAGACCCATATATAAGATTTTCTTTTGGATACTTTTATTTGATTGTATTTTGTTAGGATATTTAGGAGCCATGCCAGCTGAAGGTATATATGTAATATTATCCAGAATAGCTACAGCTTACTATTTTTTCCACTTTTTAATTCTGTTTCCTTTGTTACCTTATATAGAAAAAACTAAACCTCTTCCAATATCAATTTCGGAACCAATTTTAGGGGGAGCAGCTACAGCTTCGGCATTTGCGACAAGGGAGAAAAAATAGATGATTAAATACTCATCAAAATTTTTCTCTAATAATATTTTAAAACTATTTCTAAGTTTGGTAATAATTTGTATTTCAAGTGTTTCTTTTGGTGCAGGTGAAAAAATAAATTATCCACAACTAAATTGGTCTTTTTCTGGCATTTTAGGAACTTTTGATAGAGCATCTCAACAAAGGGGGCTTCAAGTTTATAAAGAAGTCTGTTCTGGCTGTCATGGAATGAGACTTCTAGCATATAGAAACTTAAAAGCTATTGGTTACAATGAGGAAGAGATTAAAGCATTTGCATCAGAACATAGTGTTAATACAATTAACGATGATGGTGAAGTCGTTGAAAGGCCAGCTAGACCGAGTGATAAATTTGTATCTCCATATCCAAATGATAAAGCTGCAAGAGCCGCAAATGGTGGGGCTTATCCACCCGATTTATCATTAATTGTCAAAGCTAGACCTGATGGTGCAAATTACTTACACGCTCTTTTAACTGGATATATAGATCCCCCTTCTGACCAAAAAGTTCCTGACGGTATGTATTATAATAAGTATTATTCAGGAAACTTAATTGGAATGCCACAACCTCTTTACGACGACGGGATTGAATATGCTGACGGTACTAAGGCAACTCCTGACCAAATGGCGAAAGATGTAACATCATTCCTTGCGTGGGATTCTGAGCCTGAAATGGAAGATAGGAAGCGTTTGGGAATTTCAGTGATGTTGTTTTTGCTACTTCTTACTGCTCTTACTTACTTTTCTATGAAGCAGATTTGGGCTCCTATAAAAAAGCAATAATTTAAGTTAAATTTTGTTCTAGAAATTTCAACGTTCTTTTGAGTGCGATATTTGCACAGGTTTTATTATATTGACTTCTGTGATCACAATTAAAACCATGGTCTGCAGGATATGTGTAAGTAAGAACGTCAGGCCGTGTTTTCTCAAAAATTTTAACATCATTTATTGGTATACCTTTATCAAGTTCACCAAAATGAGTTAATACTTTGCATTTAGGTTCTAAATCTTTCAGTTTTGGAATATCTCCCCCATAGTAGCAAATTGAGGCTGAAAGATTAGAATCCTCACATCCAATTCTCCAAGATAAAGATCCACCCCAACAATAACCTATTACAGCCACTTTCCCAGCAGAAGATACCACAGATATACTAGCTTCTATATCTTTTAAAGCGTCCTTATCACACAACTCTTTTAAATTTCTTCCTTTTGATATGCCATTTTCGTCATAATTTAAGGTTACGTTTTTTTTCAATTCTGTCAAACAATGACGGTGCAATACAAAGATAACCTTTACTAGCGTATAAATCTGTTACTTCTTTAATGTGTGTGTTTACACCAAAAATTTCTTGAATAATTATAATTCCTGCTTTTGGTTTTCCCGAAGGTTGAGAAATATAAGCTGAGAAACGATGATTATCTTTTGCTGTAATTTCTATGAGTTCATTCATAATTTAGCTCCAATCAAACATTAAATCTAAAATGAAATAC
>CACHVW010000081.1 GCA_902583415.1 uncultured SAR116 cluster alpha proteobacterium
GGCTCGTCATATATAAAAGGGAGTTTGGCTATGACTTCTTGCGCTTCAGTGGCTGTTACAAACATTTCTGTATGATCAGTCTCTAGATGTTTGGCCACGGAGCGTGCATAGGGTGATTCGTCAAATGCAGCCTCTTCAAAACCTACGGTAAAAGTTTTGACAGGACTAGTCGCCTGTTTCTGCATGAGAGCGACAATAGTGGATGAATCCACACCACCTGATAAAAATGCCCCAAGTGGTACATCAGCTAATGACTGTAACTTTATAGCATCAGAAAGGGTTTGATCTAATGCATTGATTGCATCCATCTTGTCATTGATTGGGTTGTTTGCACCACGTTGTACTATTTCAGCCAATGACCACCAACGAGAAAGTGTGAGGCTTTGATAAACTGTTGGAGGGCGTAACGGTTGTGAGGGCACAATATTTGGCGCCTCCCCTTTTATACTGATTAGACAACCAGGTTCCAACTTGTAAATATCCTGATAAATACTGTATGGAGTAGGCACATATGTAAACCGCATATACTGAGTTAATGCTCGCCTGCACACTGGATTGGAAAATCCTGGGAAAGCTCGCAAAGCTTTCAACTCTGAACCAAATACAAAGGTCTTGCGCGCTCCATTGCCAGCCCAACCATAGTATAAGGGCTTTTCTCCAAAACGATCCCGTACTAAATGTAGAGTGCGCATCTGCACGTCCCACAAGACTATAGAGAACATTCCAACCGTTTTTGCTAATGTGGTGACTACACCCCATTGTTCAAAACCAGCCAGTAAGGTTTCAGTATCCGAATGACCTCGCCATTTCAGTTTAGTATCATCTACCCTTTGGTGTTTATAAGAGTTTGAGTTACAGTCTAACTCTGCTCTTAATGCCAAATGGTTGTATATTTCACCATTGAAGACAATTACAAACCTTCCAGTGCTTGAGACCATAGGCTGATGTCCAGTTTG
Organism: uncultured SAR116 cluster alpha proteobacterium; assembly: GCA_902583415.1. Taxonomy (GTDB): domain Bacteria; phylum Pseudomonadota; class Alphaproteobacteria; order Puniceispirillales; family Marisalimonadaceae; genus Marisalimonas. The sequence continues at coordinate 957 of CACHVW010000081.1, forward strand.
CGATAGATCAATAATAGAAAGACGCTGGTGCCCTAGTGCAATTCCAATCTTTTGGTCAGACCAGACTCCTGAGTCATCTGGACCACGATGTGAAATAGCACTAGCCATACTTAAAGCCGTTTCATTTAATTTATTCTTAGATCTAGTGGGTGCTTCCCAAAAACCCGCAATTCCACACATTTAAGGAAAATCCTTGGCAATACGCTGAGGTTGGACACTTTTCATAGTAATAGAAACCTTGCCTGTTTAGGTTGCTATTAGTGAATGCAGTCTCATACTAATCAAAGGACGAAACACCATAGCAGTCCGAAAGAATTTTTTTAATCTCACCGGCTAATTCTAAACAGCTTTGAGTAAAATCTCAAAATAATTTTTCAAAAAGTAATTTGATAGTACACGATAAGTTTTCAGAGTAGTTTAGAGCATGACGTTTAATACTTTATTTGAATTACTTTTAAACCAACGAAAAACAAACATTTTTTCAATTAGTGATGAAACCAATCATTTTCCAAACTTCTCGTAGTTTAGGACTAATTTTAATTCCTCTGGGGGTTCGGGAAGGTCTCTAAACACTTTCCAAGCCACCTTGCTCTTGGAAAAAAATAAAACCCAAATAGTTATAAAAATTGTTAAAAAATAGATATAAATCCCTTTATTCAAAACGAACCATCCTTCAAGTTCTCCTTTATATGGCGCAATAACTTTATCATAAAATTCAATAGACGCATTTGCGCCATGTAATATTTCTTCCTCTTCACGAAAAATAATAGACCCTACTCCAGAAAGACCAGGCCTTACCTCCATTATTATGTTCTGAGTATTAATAGAATATGAATTAAATGTTTGAATTGTAAGAGGCCTCGGCCCAATGATACTCATATCACCAAGGAAAATATTTAATAATTGAGGTAATTCATTAATCTTAGTCTTTCTCAGAAACTTACCAAATGGCAATACTCTTGGATCTTCTTTCATAGTTACAGTACCAGTTCCAATGTTAGGGCTATCTTTTAACATAGTTGCAAATTTAAATAAATTAAATTGCACACAATGTTTACCTATTCGCTTTTGCATAAAGAACACTTCCCCTTCCCCAGTACATTTTAATATAATGACGATTGGGACTAATAATGGGGAAAGAACAACTAGTGCCATGCCAGAAAAAAAAATATCTAATATTCTTTCTATAATTACATCCTTTCGTCTAAATATTTACCAGTTTCTTTATGATAAAAATCCGGTAATAGATCAAAATACAACTTAACAATTTCATCTTTAGTCCAAGTTCCCTTGGCTCTTAAAGAATCTATTCTATAAATGAAGTCATTCAATTTATCCTCATCAAACTCAAGCTGATTTCGAATTACTCCAATGGTATCAAACCGTTCCATATCTAAGTCTTCATTATCAGTAAAAAATTCTTCAAAATCTTTTTCACCCGTTGTGTCACTCTCAAAAAAATAACAAGGCCACTCCTTTTTAGCAATTAATCCTTCAGTTTTATCTCGTGCTTCCTCTTCAGACACACACTCATAAGGTTTATATCCATGCTCTTTTAGAAAGCGTACCGCAATCTCAGAAAAGGTTATAAGATGGAGTTTTTCACTTAGCTTTGGAAAAAATATGTCCCTATTCTGACCTAACAAACCTGATAACAAACAAAGTTCGCCCGATTCTTGAGGCGTTAAGAAATAACGACGAACATCATTCGGTGCAGATAAAGGTTGCCGCTTAGCAAAACGCTGACTAAAACCGTGTAGAAGTGATCCATCCGAAAAGGCTACATTTGCAAAGCGGGCCATAGAAATATTTTGTGACAAACTCTCACGCATTAAGAACATCTCCATAATGCGTTTGCTAGCACCCATCATATTCACAGGATTAGCCGCCTTATCTGTTGAAACACAAAAATAATTCTTGACACCCATGTCTTTTGACAATCGTAATGTCTTGATAGTATTAAAAATATTTACTATTGTCATACGCATAAGTGTATAAGGATCCTTTTCACTCCTTACATGTTTAAGAGCTGACAAGTTAAATACATAATCGTATGGACCCTCTGCTTTTATTAAAGCCTCAAATTCTAACCCACCACAATCTATAGCAAAAGTTCTAAAATCACCTCTTCCATAACCAACACTGCTCCGGATATCCCTTACAAGCTCAACCATATTATTTTCCGAAATATCTATTATGTGAAGAACATGGGGATCACGTTTAAACACCTCACGCACCACTGATTGGCCTATGGATCCAGAACCACCTATTATCAAGAATCGACTATGTCTTATGATTTTCCTCAAAATATCATCGTTGCTTGAAATATCTTGTGAAAATAAAACGTCTTTCCGACCTATTAAAGATAAATAATTCACGCAAATTTTCTCCCCTTAAAAGATTTTGAAACTATACTAAATTATTGATTCAATACTGTTTGTAATTAAGTATCCTTAAATATTTTAGCGAGTTGTTCATCTAAAGTAATTACAGGTGTCCATCCTAATAAATCTCGAGTTTTAGAACTATCCACTTGCAAACTCCCAAACAGACGATTAGCAATATCATCTTTACCAAAAAGCTTAGCAAAAAACGTCATAATACTTACAGGAAAGGGTAACAACCAGGCTTTTTTTACCGAAGGAGATTGAAAATTTAGAATCTC
>CACHVW010000082.1 GCA_902583415.1 uncultured SAR116 cluster alpha proteobacterium
ACGACCTAATACGTTCTAATCCCAAATCAAATATTCTTTTTGTTAAAAAATAACAAGGAGAAATTATGAGTAAAATTGTAAATACGTCTGTAATATATGGTAATATAAAAATGTCTTATGATTATTTTAGATTAGACCCCCTTAAAACATTAAACCCAATGGGTAATTTTTACAGATTTAACCACCTACATAAAAAAACTCAAAAATTTATGGAAAACTATTTAAAAAATGGAAACTTACCAAAAGTTGGTGAAATAGTAAATTCAGATTATTTATTTTCTGATTTGAAAATTACAAACATATGTTTTGAATATAAAAGAAACGAAGGAGAAAATTTTTTAAAAAACTTAGAGGACAAGTTTTTAAAAGAAAAACAAAAATTAAATAGGTAACTATGAATCTATTCTGTTACTGTAGAATAGTGTTGTATGGACGCAAGAATATTGAAATCATTAAATAAAATATTGACAAAAGTCGTTGCTGTGGGTTTTTTATTAACTTTTCCTACGATTTTGAGTGCTCAATATATTGATACCAAATGGACTGTTACAGGATATTTTGGGGATTTGTGGTTCGCCGAGGAGGAAGAAATTCTCGGTAAGCACCAGGAATTTTACAAGGGATGGGCAGATGGTGTTTTCTATTCCTGTGACTACGAGGGGCAATCTGCAACTTATAATACTCATACAATTAAAGAATTCCTTGAAAACAAAGAATTTGGACTCGTCAATCAAGATAAAGCGTTTCCTAAAGTTTTCGCAGCAAATGGTCTGCTGAATGAAAATACAAAGGTCTTTGTTCATCGTATTACATGCAATGGAAGAAAAGTTACCGACAGGAAAGTGCTATATCCTTTTATAACAGTAGATGGTTCCAACAAGGCGTTTTACGTCTATGAGGGAGCAATAATTACCCTAAAATTTGAAGAGTAAATTAATTTATTATGCCAACGGTCACTAATGTTTGAATCCAAAATCACTCATCAAGATAGTCTTATCCACCACCTTCAAACTAAAATCAGATCTAACTTCTGGATAGTCTCTTTTTAACTTTTCATCTTTTAGTCTTTTCTTCTTCACTATAGAATGAACATGGGCACCTCTGAACCTTTTCCCACGAACAGATAGATACCCTTTTTCATTTAACCACTCTGCAATTTGGTTAAAAGTCTTATCTTTATCTCTTTGTTCAATGATTGTCTCATAGAGGAAAAATTGGTACTCTGAATACAAAGAAGCATTCAAGTGGGAAGTTCTCTGAGTGATAGTAAAACAGAAGAAAAAGTCGACGTTTAATCTTGCGTACCTACAACCACTTTTGTCTACAGTTGAATGATGGTGTAGGTATGCATTTTTTTGCCGAGTAATTAATTTACTTCCATGCGTATGCGAAATAATTTTTGCATCCACCCGAATTCACAAAAAATCCCTCGGAAGCATTCAGTATTGATTTCATTTTAGGAGATAGATTGAACCGATGGAATTCTCCTATTTTAGGATTGTTAGGTAGGTAGTAATAATAATCCTCTGGAAGTGTAGGCATTAGTACCTTTAGTTTTCCTGATTTTCTTTCTTTTTTTGATGTCACTCTTGCAAGTTGATTTCCAACGAAATTCACAAATCTTCCACTACTTATTACTTGAGTTTTTTTAAATCGTTCTGAATGAGTTTTCTTAGTGTACATATCAAGAGCGTCAGGAGAATAAGTTCTTAAAACATAGTACTGAGTTCCATATCCGTTACTTATGCCAACCTCAAAAAGAAAAGAAGGGACTTTTTTATAGTTTAAAGTTCCATAACCATAACCTGAACCTGGGTAATTAATAGTAATAGTTACATCTTGGTCTTCCTCACTTGTAAGTGTACATAAGTTTTCTGCGCCTGCAGGAGAAATTAAAATGATAAAAACTATTGCAATAAAAAAATTTTTCACAATTTTTACTTCTAATCGTTACTAATTGCTTGCAGATTAACAAAAATATCTAAAAAAATCTAATTGTCACTTTTGACCATATTAATTAAAGTTCTATCAAAAATATCTAAATGAAAATCAGACCGAACCTTTAGATACTCTTTTTCAAACTTTTCGTCCTTCAATCTTTTCTTTTTCACGATAGAATGAACGTGCACACCTCTAAACTTTTTACCTCTAACTGTTTCAATTTTTTTCTTATTTAAATGTTCAGCAATTTGTTCAAAGGTCATTTCTTTGTCTCTTAGTTCAGATATTGTTTCATAAAGAAAATATAGGTATTCTGAATATAAAGGTTGTTGGAGTAGGGGAGTTCGTTGAGTTATGGTAAAATGGAAGAAACAATCTACGATGAATCTCTCCCCACTACACCGAACAAATGATACGGTAGAATAGCAGAGATTGGACAATACTTTTCAAACGGAGAGTATTCAAACTATCTGTTTTATGAATTTTCCAAGAGGTTTAACAACCTTTTTCCAGAACAAAATCCAACACGATATTCAGAAAAACAATTAGAGATTTATAGACTTGTCAAATTACTCTATAAAGATGGATTGGGTTATAGAAGAATTGCGAAGATTTTAAATGAAAGAGGTTTGACTACCGAAGAAGGTCACCTCTGGAAGAATACAAATGTCTATTCTGTTCTAAAAAGATATTCAGAACGACAAAATAAATTGAAGTTCAGAAGTAAGAAATATGCTCTAGTTCGTGGAAAAATGTGGATGGAATTTATTAAGTAGATTTTAGTTAAATAAAATTGAGATATAATTTTTATCTGTTCAAATTATCCTGCCGACAACATCCTCTTTAAAAGTTTACTTCTTTGAATAACAAAATTATTAATTGTTTTAGAATTAGTTTTAATAGTATCTGCATTTTTTAACATTAAATTTGCTAATGCACGATAGCATTTAATAACTTCTTCAAATACAGTTTCGTCAAAAGTTTGCGTATTTGCAGCATTAATAATTTTGTCTGTATTTGAAGCAAGAATTTGATCAGCAACTGCTATATCATCTTTACTGTATTTTTGTGCAAAAACCTCACTAAGATAAGCAGTTATACCAATTTTAATTCCATCTTCAAAACTTTGTTGATCACCTAAACTAAAATCAACAGATGCATTTCCAATTACTACACCTGCGCATGCTCCAACATTATCTAATTCATTAGCAGTTACAATTTTTATATTAATTGTGAGATTGAGAATTAAGAAAAATAATAATTTTACAAATATATTCATTAAAGATCTCATCACATAATATTGCTTAACTAAATTAGAAATTTAATTAGTTTATTTGTCAAACAAAATTAATTTGTTTTGTTTTTGAGTATCATCTTAATGTTAGTATTGGATAATCTTTAATATTGTCCAATCTGAAACTTTCCATCACAGTAGAATAGGTTTAAAGTACGGTTTCTTAGTCCTCCCAAATATGGGATATTATTTTACTAATATTTTAGATATTACGACTTCATCGTTATGTTTAGATTATATTAATCCTTACAATAAAAAAAGATTAAATTTCATTATGAAGTTACAAAATGAAGGAAAGAGTAATATACAGA
>CACHVW010000083.1 GCA_902583415.1 uncultured SAR116 cluster alpha proteobacterium
ATTATGATCTTTATCGTATTTAGTAGGAGGTTGTGCAACAATAAACGCGGCTATAGCACCTAACATATTAGTATGAGTTATATTATACCTTCTAATATCTTTAAGCCAATTTGAGGCTGAGAATCTAGATCTTATAACTGCTTTTGCACCAGTCATAATGCATGCTAAGAGTTGCATAAATAATCCATTTGCATGGAATAAGGGTAAGGAGATGTAAAAAATGTGATTATTTCTTAAGTTGTAATTTTCAATTGTTCCTATAGCAAACAAAACACAATGTGCATTGGGCATCATAACTCCTTTAGAAGGCCCTGATGTTCCACTTGTAAACATTGTACAAACGTTGTCACTTAATTTTCCTGAAATAATCTCGTCTTCATTCAAAAGATCTTTGTCATTTAAATCTTTACAATTTAAAATTTCAACTTCTAATTTATGAAGATTAACCAAGCTTTTTACTTCGTGAAAAAATTGATCTTCAACAAGAACATTTTTTGATTTAGATGTCTTAATTTGATGTAATAATACATTTCCTTTTATAGCAGTATTGATAGCTACAAACATAACTCCTATAAAACTGCATGCTATCCAATATATTATGAATTCTTTTGGGTCTTCTATTAACACTGTTAAATTGTCACCCTGATTTAAACTCAATTCTTTTAAACTTTGAGCTTTTTCTAAAGATTTAATTTTTAGGTCATGGAAAGTCCATTTTGGACCATTTATAAATTCGATAATTTCTCTTTTTGGATATTTCTTGCATTGATCTAGGATAATTTCAGAAATTTTCCAATGATCTGGATTTTCAGAATTATTAAATAAGAAGTAATTTTTTTCGTTCATTTAATTTACAAAATCCCTATTTGAAAATTATTTTAATTTTGAAAGAAAAGAATTTATTATTGAGTTTAATTCCATAGGCCTTTCAGATGGAAGAAAATGACCGCAATCAAGAATGTGAGTTTCACAATTTTTTATAATTTCTACAAATTTCAAGCCTGATTTTAATGGTGTCATTTGATCATTTTTTGCTAAAACAGCCAATGCTGGGACTTTAATATTTTTTTGCAGCATCTATTCCGTCTGAGTAATCATTACAAGAATGTAAATCATACTTTAAAGCTGTTGGTTTGTTCATGCACATTATATTATTACCTTCTCCATAATGGGAATGTCCTGGCCATTTATTAATTGACATGTCTCCATCAATTCCATGTCCCCAAGTAACCATCATTTGAGAGGCTTTTTGTGGATTTTCTTTTGAAAGATCTAATAAAAATTGATTAACTGGAATTTCATTTGAGCCCGCAACAAATATTAGTGCTTCTAAAGAATTTTTTAAAATCCTATTCAATTCTAGGGCTACTAAACATCCTTGAGAATGTCCGATAACTACCACGTCTTTAAGATTTAGTTTAACTAATAAGTCATTTATCCATTCAGCATTTTCTTTTATTGATTTGCAAGGATTACCATCAGAAAATCCATGGGCTGGCATATCAGGGACAATTACAGAATACCCTTTATAAGCAAAAAAACGAGCCTGCTGAACGAAGCTCAAATGATTTTGACCAGACCCGTGTAAAAAACACAAAGTCATTTTATTAATATCTAAGCTTTTACCACCTGTACCTATATAGGTCTTAGCACCTTTAAAATTAATGATCATGATATTCCTACTTATTAAGCTTTTTTACTGCCTTGAAACCTTTTTCAAAGTCTTTTGTGATGTCATTAATATCTTCTAATCCAACTGACAATCTTATCATGTCATCCGTTAATCCACCTTCTTTCATAGCTTCAGAACTCAAATGAGAATGAGTTGTACTCCCTGGATGAATAAGTAATGTTTTAGCATCACCAACATTTGCTAAATGTGAAGCTAATTGTACAGACTCAATAAATGTCTTCCCTGCTTCACGTCCACCTTTAATACCAAAAGCAACAATTGACCCAGATCCTTTTGGTAATATTCTTTTTGCTACTTCATGGTCAGGATGTGTTTCTAAATCAGGATGTTTTACCCATTCTACCATTTCATGATTTACTAAAAAATCTAATATAGAGTGAGTATTTTCAATATGTCTTTTCATCCTCAAAGGGAGCGTTTCAATTCCTTGCATTAAATAGAATGCATTAGTAGGGGATAAAGAGGGTCCAAAATTATACATACCCTCTGCTCTTATTTTTGCTATTAAAGCAGATGGACCAAATTCTTCCCAAAAACTTATACCACCTAGAGCAAAATGTGGTCCTGAAATTGTAGGAAACTTATCTTTATCTCCCCAATCAAAGTTACCGCCATTAACAATAGCACCTCCTATCGCAATACCATGACCACCTAACCATTTAGTAAGTGAATGAACAATAATATTAGCTCCGTGCTTAAATGGCTGCATTAAATATGGAGTATTAAAAGTAGCGTCTAGTACTAGAGGGATATTTTTTGTATTACATATTTTAGCAATTTCTGGAACATCCATAATATCTAATCCTGGGTTACCAATAACTTCTCCAAATACTAATTTTGTATTTGGTTTTATTGCGCTCTTAATTTCTTCTGGATCATTGGGATTAACAAAGTCGGTATTAATACCAAAACGAGGCATAGTATGCTGAAGTAAATTAATATTTGCTCCATACATTTTACTTGATGCAACAATATGATCTCCACTACTACAAATTGCTGAAACCACAAGATGCATTGCAGCCATTCCACTTGAACATGCAAGCGCACTTGCTCCACCTTCAAGAGCTGCTAACCTCTGCTCGAGTGCTGCAACTGTAGGATTTGATATTCTAGTATATAAATGTCCACCAACTTCCATATTATACAAAGACGCTGCTTCTTCTGTACTATTGAAAACGTAAGAAGTTGTCTGATAAATTGGTACAGCACGAGAACCAGTCTCCTTGTCAGGAATATGACCAGCATGTAAAGAGAGGGTATCGAATTTGTAATTTTCACTCATTGAAATTCCTTAAAATAATTTTAAATATTATAGCTTATTTCTTAAAACCTTAAAAATATAAATTTACCTAATAAAAAAGTATAAGATAAAAATATATTTGAAAGTCAGTCAAAATTAATCATAAATATATTAATTTTTTTCTCTTAAATCTTTACGGATAATTTTTCCTGTAGTTGTTAAAGGTAATTCGTGAACAAACTCTATAAGTCGAGGATATTCATGAGCAGCCAACTTTAATTTTACATGATTTTGGATAGATCTTTTTAATATTTCATTTTCAGCTA
>CACHVW010000084.1 GCA_902583415.1 uncultured SAR116 cluster alpha proteobacterium
CCGGTGACAAGTCAATTTCTCATCGCGCTCTTATCATAGGATCATTAGTAACAGGGAAAATAAAAATTAAAAACCTTCTTGAAAGCGATGATGTTATTGCAACTCTTGAAGCACTTAAAACCTTGGGAACAAAAATTAATAAAAATGAAAATATTTGGGAAGTTTTTGGCAATGGAATTGGAAATTTATCAGGTTCAAATCACATGTTAGATATGGGTAATTCGGGTACTGGATCAAGATTACTTATAGGACTGATAGCTGGATCTGATGCTGAAGCAACAATCATAGGAGATGAATCTTTATCCAAAAGACCAATGAAAAGAATAATTAAACCGCTCATGAAAACTGGTGCAGTTTTTGATGACCCTAACAACGATAATTTGCCTATCAAAATTAAAGGTTCTAAGATCCCACTACCTCTTGAATATTACAGCCCCGTTGCTTCAGCTCAAATTAAGTCAAGTATTCTATTAGCTGGACTATCTTCAACAGGTAATACAACTATTATTGAACCTTCTTTATCAAGAGATCATAGTGAAAGAATGTTAAAGTATTTTGGAGCTAAAATTTCCACAATACAACTGCCTGATTATTCTTGGAAAATCACTCTCGAAGGCTTACCAATGCTTAAACCACTTAACATTGAAATTCCTTCGGATCCTTCTAGCGCCGCATTTCCTTTGGTATCATCAATAATAACACCTAATAGTGAGATTAAAATTTTGAATGTATGTGTTAATGATTTGAGGATGGGTTTATATAAAAGCCTTATAGAAATGGGAGCAAATATTTCATTTTCAAATAGAAGAGAAATAAATGGTGAACCAATCGCTGATATTTCAGCAAAATATAGTATTTTGAAGGGAATTAAAATTCCTAAGTCGAGAGTTGCTTCTATGATAGATGAATTTCCAATACTTTGTGTAGCTGCTGTAAGAGCAATTGGCGATACAATAATGGAAGGTATTGAAGAACTAAGATTTAAAGAAACTGATAGGATCCTAGCAATGAGTGAGGGATTAAGATCAGCCGGTATTGAGACTAAAGAAAAAAAAGATAGTTTAGTTATTAGAGGTAGAGGACCTGATTATGCTTTAAAAGGGAACATTACTATTAAATCAAGATTGGACCATAGAATTGCTATGTCTTTTTTATGTTTAGGGTTAATTACAGAAAATCCTATAAAAGTTGTCGATACTGATACCATAAAATCCTCATTTCCTTCATTTTTTGAGATAATGAATGAAATTGGTGCTAAATTGCAACATACGTAGACACACAGTATATATTTTAACGTCAAAAAAGATACTTTTAATGATAGAGATTGCGATAGACGGAACAGCTGCATCGGGTAAAGGTACTCTAGCTAAAAAATTAGCTAAAAAGTATGGTTTTGCTCATTTAGATACAGGACTTTTATATAGAAAAGTTGCTGATGAATTAATTATTAAGAAAAAAGAAACTTCCACAGATTTAGTATATTACAGCACTGAAATTGCCAGAAATTTAAATTTTCTAGAATTAAAAAAAGAAGATCTAAGATCAGAAAAAACTGCAAAAATGGCTTCTCTTATTGCAACTTATCCAAAATTAAGAGAAATATTAAATTTAAAACAAAAAGAATTTGTAATTAATAATAAAACAAAATATCCTGGTTGTATCCTTGATGGTAGAGATATTGGCACAAAAATTCTTCCAAATGCTGATTTTAAGTTTTTTATTGATGCATCTATTGATATTAGAGCAAAAAGAAGATTATTAGAAAAAAACATATCTTTCTTGCATGAAAATGATGAAAAGTGTATGTTGCAATCTTTAATTAGAGAAATGAGTGAAAGAGATAAATTGGATAGTAATAGGACAACATCCCCACTTATTCCAGCTAATGATGCATATGTAATTGATACAAGTTTTATAGATGCAGATGAATTATTATTAAAAGTTACTAAAATAATAGAAGGAATTTAACATTTTATCATAATATATTTATTGATTTCTTGACTTTCCATAATTATAACATCTAAAAAATGCACATTGTACACTTAATTTATAGGAGAAAATATTGACTCAAACTGAAACGGCTGACAAACCTTCTAAAGAAAGCTTTTCAGAATTATTAGACCAAAGCTTTCAAGAAATGACAAGCATAGAAGGTTCAGTAGTATCTGGAACTGTAATATCAATTGAAAAAGATATGATTTTAATAGATGTTGGTTTGAAATGTGAAGGTCGCGTTCCGCTTAGAGAATTTGGGAACAATGATGAAGATGTAAAGATTAAAGTAGGTGACAGTGTTGAAGTCTACATTGAAAGGCTTGAAGATATAAATGGACACGCTATTCTAAGCAGAGAAAAGGCAAGAAGAGAAGAAGCTTGGGTAAATTTAGAGATGGCTCTTGAAAAACAACAAAGAGTTAATGGTATAATCTTTGGAAAAGTCAAAGGTGGATTTACTGTAGATTTAGAAGGTGCAACAGCTTTTTTACCAGGAAGTCAAGTTGATATTAGACCTATTAAAGACCTTGGTGTGTTAATGGGAACACCTCAACCATTTCAAATACTAAAAATGGATAGAAGAAGAGGAAATATAGTTGTTTCAAGAAGGGCTGTTTTAGAAGATAGTAGAGCTGAAGCTAGAACCGAACTGGTTGCAAATTTACAAGAGGGTCAAGTTTTACAAGGTGTTATTAAAAATATCACTGATTATGGTGCATTTGTTGATTTAGGGGGTGTTGATGGTTTATTACATGTAACAGACATTTCATGGAAAAGAATAAATCATCCATCTGAAGCGCTGCAAGTAGGCGAATCTGTTCAAGTTAAAGTTATAAAGTTTAACGACGAAACGCAAAGAATATCACTTGGAATTAAACAACTTACTGAGGATCCTTGGCTTAAAGTATTTGAAAGGTTTCCTGTAGGTGCAAAAATGTCGGGAGTTGTTACTAATATCACAGATTATGGGTCTTTTGTTGAATTAGAGGACGGTATTGAAGGATTAGTTCATGTTTCGGAAATGAGTTGGACTAAGAAAAATGTTCACCCAGGAAAAATTGTATCAACTTCAGAAAAAGTTGAGGTTATGGTCCTTGAGATCGATGTCGAAAAAAGAAGAATTTCTCTAGGTATCAAACAATGCGTTGAGAA
>CACHVW010000085.1 GCA_902583415.1 uncultured SAR116 cluster alpha proteobacterium
GGAGAATTTGCCTCAGCTGATGCAATAAATTTTATGGCAAAACATGGCAGAGGTCTTATTTGTCTATCTTTAACTAGATTACAGTCAGAAAATTTAGGTTTATCTTTAATGGAACGAAGAAATGAAGGTAGATTTGAAACTGCTTTCACAGTCTCGATAGAGGCGACTAACGGTGTTACTACAGGTATTTCAGCCGCAGATAGATCATTAACAATTAAAACAGCAATTAATCCTAATGCATCTGAAAATGAAATTACAACACCTGGACATGTTTTTCCATTGATTTCCAAAGATGGTGGAACACTAATCAGAGCTGGTCATACTGAAGCAGTTGTAGATATTGCAAAACTTGCTAAAGCTAATCCATCAGGAGTTATTTGTGAGATAATGAAAGATAATGGAGAAATGGCTAGGTTACCAGATCTTATAACTTTTTCTAAAAAGCATGACATTAAAATTGGTTCAATTTCAGATTTGATATCATATAGAAGGAAAAATGAAATTTATATAAAAAGAGTTTCTGAATCAATTCTTGAAAGTAAGTTTGGTGGGGTGTGGAGAATAATTATATTTAAAAATATAATTGACCAATCAGAACATATAGCACTTGTAAAAGGTATAATTAATCCCAACAAGACAATTTTAGTAAGAGTGCATGCTCTTGATCTTTTATCAGATGTATTAGGCAATCAATCAACTGACAGAAATGGTTTTGAATTATCTTCTGCAATGGAAACTATAGCCAATAAAGGTGATGGTATTATTATTTTGATTAGAGATTTATCGCCAGAATCTCTATCAAAAAAAATATCAAAATCTTTAAAAAGATCTCAAAAAAAACATACAAATATCAGAGATTATGGCGTAGGTGCTCAAATTCTATCTGATTTAGGCGTTAAGAGTATGACTGTTTTATCCAATAATAAAGCTAATGCAATTGGTTTAAAAGGATTTGGTTTGACAATAAAAAATTGGAAAAAACTAGGCTAAAATTATGATTGGTAAAAAAAAAGTTTTATTGGTTTGTTCGCCATATTATAAAGATATTACTAATAATTTAATAAAAGGAGCTTCAGATTTACTTAAATCCAACTCAGTAGATTATAATATTTTAAATGTACCAGGAGCTCTAGAAATTGCGCCAGCAATTAAGTTAGTTCTAGATAAATCTTTAAAAAATCCTTTTTTTGATGGTTTTGTAGCTTTAGGTTGTGTTATAAAAGGCGAAACCTATCACTTTGAAATAGTTGCTAATGAATCTTCTAGAGCTCTAACAGATTTGTCTATTAATTACTCTATAGCAATAGGAAACGGAATTTTAACTGTTTCTGATAAAGATCAAGCTATAAAAAGATCTGATCCTTACCAATTGAACAAAGGAGCAGGTGCAGCTCTTGCTTGTTTATCACTGATGAATATTAAAAATAGTATCGACTATGAATAATACTAAAAATAAATTTAAAGAAAATGTAAGACATGTTTCTATTAGAAAAAAAACAGCTTCAAGAATATGCTCTACGCAAGTATTATATGGAGCTTCTTTTTCTAATTATGATATTGACGTATTAATAAATTCTTATGTGGTTAATTATTTACCCTCTATTTTAGAAGAATTAAAGTTAAAAGATTTGGATTATGAACTTTTAAATACAATTATTAAAGGGGTATATAAAAACATCTTAAAAATTGATGAAATAATTTCTGAAAAGCTATCAAAAAACTGGTCAATTGATAGATTGAGTGAGACAGAGAAGTCTATATTAAGATTAGCAACATATGAATTATTATTTGAAAGGAAATTTAAAAAATTAACTTTAATTAATGAATATATAAGCATAATTGAAGTTTTTGGAGGAAGCCCAGATTTTGCTAATGGAATATTAGAAAATATTTCAAAAGAAATTAAATGAAAATTAAAATGAACGAATTTGATTATATTGATAAATACTTTAGACCTTTAACAAACAATTTTGCATTTAATTTAAATAACGACGCGGCAATTTTTAATCAAAAATCATCTTTTGATTTGATTATAAGTACTGACTCAGTAGTGGAAGGTATACATTTTTTAGGAAATGAGGATCCTGCTGACATAGCAAAAAAAAGTCTTAGAGTTAATTTATCTGACATGGCAGCAATGGGTGCTAAGCCCATTTTTTATAATCTTGCATTAAGTGTTCCAAAGGTTAAAGCAAGTCAATTTATTCCTAAATTTGTCAAGGGGCTTCAAGATGATCAGGAAATATTTGATATCAAGTTAATTGGAGGTGATTTAACTTCATCACTAAAACACATAAATATTACAATTACAATATTTGGGAAGACTTCAAAGGGTAAATCAATTCCTAGAGATGGAGCTAAAATAGGTGATTGCTTATTTGTTTCAGGAATATTAGGTTTGTCTAAAATTGGATTAGATAATTACAACTCAAACTTTAAAGAATTATATGAAGCTCAAAGAAAATATTTACTGCCTCAACCAAGAATTGATTTAGGCATTTCACTTAAAAATATTGCTAATTCAATGATTGATATTTCAGATGGATTAGTACAGGATGCAACACATTTAGCAAAAAACTCAGAATTAACTGTAGAATTAAACCTATCTAAAATCCCATTACCAAATATTAACAAAATTGATAAAAAATTAATTTTAGATTCAGCTTTATATGGAGGTGATGACTATGAATTACTATTTTCTTGCGATCCCAGTTATGAAAAAACACTGGTAAAATTATCATCTAAAATGAATTTAAAATTGACTAAAATTGGTATTTTTAAAAAATTTAATAAAGAATTTCTTAAGTTTAAAAACAATAATTCTAAACCTAAAAAATCTTATTTACATTTTTAATCTACGTTATTTGTTCTTCTTAACGCTCTAACTAGATCCTTCCAAAAGGATGTAAAGTCTATATCTTTGTTATCTTTATTCTTAACAACTTTTATATCCAAACTGTCCTTATCTGAATATTTTTTATATTTTTGAACAACATTTTTGTCATCTAATGTGATTTCAAAAACTAATAGTTTATCAGTTTTACGATCATCAAAAGTTTTGTAACTTGTGGTATGTGATACATAATAAATTATATTATCATTAAAAACATTTTTAAAAATTGGAGGTCCATAATTATCTATTAA
>CACHVW010000086.1 GCA_902583415.1 uncultured SAR116 cluster alpha proteobacterium
GATCTAGATCATCTTGATAAGATGTTTAAGCTTGGAAAACAAAATCTAGATATACTTCAATATTGGATAAAGATTGGAGATGATGATCAAGGTCAAGGTTATATAGAGTCTGTAAATAGGTACCTCAAAAAAAAGCTAAATGAAAATGATCTTGATGTGTTAGAGAAGTTTTTACAATTATGTGTAGTTGCTGGTTGGGTTTCAGTAGGAATTGAACTTATCGAACATACTGTAGATATAATGGAGGCTATGCTAGGTAAAAAAAGTCAAATATTATTAGATGTTTATGAAAAAGCTGGTCAAATTTTTAGTTTTAAAGGTAATTTTCATAAATCTGAGATTTTTTCAAATAAAGCATTACAGGGATATAAATCAGATAACCCAAAAAGTTGGTCAATTATGGGAGATTTAGCACTTCTATATACTGAAGCTGGCAAATATGAAAAAGCTGAACCTTTATTTAAAAAAGTATTAGGTACACAACAAAAAACATTAGGACTTGATCATAGGGATACTATAATTACAACAAACAATCTTGGTTTATTTTATTATAATAAAGGAGATTTTAAGGAAGCTGAAATTTTTTATAAAACTGCAATTGAAGGAAGCAAATTAATAAATGGTGATGAACATCCAAGCACTTTAACTTTTAATGGTAATCTTGCATTATTGTTAACAAATCAAGCTATGTATGACAAAGCAGAATTACTCTATAAAAGTGTTTTAGAAATTCAAGAAAGAACTTTAGGGACTAATCATAAAAATACCCTAATTACTTTAAATAACTTAGGAATATTATATGAAAAAAAAGGAGATTTAGAATCTGCAGAACTATATTTCAGAAAATCACTGTTAGGAAATACCAAAATTTTAGGCTCTGAAAATCAAGCGACTTTAACAAACATGGGGAACATAGCTAGAATATTAGAAGCAAAAAATCAATCTGAGGAAGCTAAATCTTTGTATGAAAATGTAATAAAAATTCAGGAAAAAACTTTAGGTATTGATCATCAAGATACATTATTAACAAAAAGTAATTTGGGACTTCTATTTTTTAACAATGAAGAATATGCATTAGCTGAAATAAATTGGAAAAGCGCTTATGAAGGATTTGAAAAAATTGATCCTAATCATCCTACAGCATTAAGTATTATGGGTAATCTTGCTTATTTATATAGTCAAAAAGAATACTATGATAAAGCAGAACTACTTTACAAAAAAATTATAAAATCACAAATATCTGTAAATGGTAAAAATCATCCAGAAACTTTATTATCGATAAATAATCTAGGTTTATTATTTTATAATAAAGGAGATTTAGAAAAATCTGAAAAATTATACCGTGAAGCTATAAAAGGAAGTGAAGAAATTAATGGTAGTGAACACCCTAACACCATTGTTTTCATTCAAAATTTGGCAATATTACTCAATGATAAAGGCGATTTTAATTCTGCTGAATTAAATTACAAAAAAGTACTTGAATTACAAGAATCCTCTCTTGGAATTAATGACTATGACACTTTAATATCTGCAAACAATCTGGGACTATTTTATTATAACAATGAAAAATTTGAAAAAGCAGAGCCACTTTTTAGACGAGCTGCTAATGGATTATTGGATATTTTAGGCCCAGAACATCCTGATACAATAACTTGTATGGAGAATGTTGCATTATTTGATAATTAGATATTTTTAAAAAGTTTTATTTTAAACTTTTTTGATTTATCTATTTTAATTTAAAATTTAAAGAATTGAATATAAAAATTTATTTAAAATTCAATACTAAGTTAATTAGTTATTTAAAATGATTTAGATTATAAAAAGTGACTAATTTCAAGTTTTATTTATTTAGCAGATATCTATCAAGAGACAGACTAATAAAAAAATGAAAAGAATTGATTTTAACACAAGATGATATTTTCTATAATAATTTTTGACTATAAATGTCTATTTAGTAAAATGAACTTGTTAAATATAATGTTGAGAATGAATAATGAATCAAAATAAATTTTTTATTCCAGAAACATATTCGGATGAAAATAACATTATTATTAATGATCCTAAGATTGTAATTAGCAGTTTTAATGTAAAGATTGGTGACATAATAAAAGAAGGTGATCTTTTATGTAATCTTGATTTAATTACGAAAGACATGTCCTTTATTTGCCCAATATATTCAAGCATTAAGGATACTGGATATATTTCAGATATATTATTTGAAACAAATGAAATAGTTAAAGCTGGATCAGCAATTTTTATAATTGATACTCAAAAACAAAAATTAACAAAAAAATGGAAGGCTAAAGTTAGTTCAAGTACAACTTTTGATTGGGAAAGCAATAATAAATTATATGATCAAACTTTATCTTTTGTAGAAAAACTAGAAGATAATTTTAAAGAAATTTCAAAGCAAAAAGAAAATGAGCTAAAGGAAAACATTATTAAAGAGATTTCAGACTTTAAAACAGCCCTTGGTTTGCATTATAATTTTTTTGACCAATTGTTTATTAATAACGAAATTGAAAATAAAAATGTAAACGAAACTTTCCCTTATAGCTTACCTTTAGGACATTTCAGTCTTTCATATAAAGGTCTTAAATACAAGTTACTCAACTTGATTGATTTTCCAAACGGGAATGTAGCGCTGACAACAGATGATGAAGGTAAACTTCAGTTTTTACACGATATGATCGTTCAAAGTGTATCAAGTGCTTTTGTTAATATAAAACCTAATTTAATTAAAATTAGAGGAGTAAGTTTTAAAGATTTTGGATATTCTTTGATGTCATTAACTAGTTTCGACAAAAAATTTTTTAACGAAATAGTTATTGATGAAAATTCTTTTGAAGAATTTTGTAAAGAGATTGAAGATAGAATAATTGAAATCAGAAAAAAATGCCTAATTTCCTATGACACTCTTGTAGAATTCAACAAAGAAAACCCAGATAGGGCAGAACCTTTTTATTTTATTTTTTGCTCAATAGATGATGATTTTCCTAAGGATGCTGAAGAGAGGTTATTAAAATTTCTAAATTCTGTATCTATAGGTAAAGCAGGTATATTTTTCTATGTGAT
>CACHVW010000087.1 GCA_902583415.1 uncultured SAR116 cluster alpha proteobacterium
CTAGATTAGATATTGCTAAAGATAGTCCGATTTATAAATATGGTACAATAATAGGTTTTGCCGATAGAGATTTGTTAAAAGGTCAAGTTTTAACAAATTCAAATGTTGTCTTTAAAGAATTTGGACGAGAACATAAATATTGCTCTAAGTATGTGCCAACCAGATTTGTAAATTCTTCGAGTGAAAGAACATTTTCAGGTTTTAAAAGATCAGATGGACGCGTAGGCACCAGAAATTTTATTGGAGTTGTGTCAACAGTTAATTGTTCTGCAACTGTTGTACATGAAATTGCATCTTATTTTACCCCTGAAAAACTTACTAATTATCCTAATGTAGACGGCGTAGCCGCTTTTAGTCATTCAACTGGATGTGGAATGGAATTGTCAGGTGAACCTATGAATTTGTTAAATAGAACATTAGGCGGGTATATAAGTCACCCAAATATTGCCTCATCTGTAGTCGTTGGTCTGGGTTGTGAAAGGTGTCAGGTTGGAGGTTTGTTTTCTCACCAAGGATTTTCAGAAAATGAAAATTTAAAAACTTTAGTAATGCAAGAAAATGGTGGTACTACTGCAACAATTAAAGAAGGAATTAAAATTGTAGAGGGTATGCTAGAAAAAGCGAATGGGATCTTTAGAGAAGAATTCCCATTATCTAATCTTATGGTAGGACTTCAGTGTGGAGGATCAGATGCTTTTTCTTCAATTTCTGCTAATCCCTCCTTGGGGAAAGCTGTTGATATACTTGTTAGTCATGGTGGTACTGCTATTTTATCAGAAACACCTGAAATATATGGCGTTGAGAATACTTTAACTGCAAGAGCTGTAAATTCTTCGGTAGCAGAAAAATTATTGGACCGTGTGAATTGGTGGAAGAATGTTTACGCAGTAGGTCGAGACGTACAAATAAATGGAATAGTTAGCCCAGGAAATCAAAAAGGAGGTCTTGCAAATATTTTAGAAAAATCCTTAGGATCGGCTATGAAAGGTGGAACAACAGGTTTAATGGAAGTATATAATTATGCAGATAGAATCAATGAAAAAGGGTTTGTTTTTATGGACACACCTGGGTTTGATCCTGTTTCAGCTACTGGTCAGATTGCAGGTGGAGCAAATCTTATAGCATTTACTACAGGTAGAGGCTCATGTTTTGGTGCAAAACCAACTCCTTCAATAAAATTAGCTACTAATTCTTCTCTTTATAAAAAAATGTATGAAGATATGGATATAAACTGCGGTTTAGTAATTGACGGAGATAAAGATATCGAAGAAATGGGCAAAATAATTTTTGAAGAATTCATTTCTTTTGCTTCTGGTAAAAAAACAAAAAGTGAAATTTTAAACCTTGGTCGCCATGAATTTGCGCCTTGGCAAATTGGAATAACAGGTTAGATTTTCATATAAAATTTTAAAAGATAGACTCTTATTGATGAGGCAAGAGAAGTTTTTCTGTTAGAGTCAATTTTAGTAATCAAAGTTTCTAGGGAGCACTTTTGTTCGTTTGAAATAATTTTTAAGGCATCCCAATATTCTTTTTCTAAAGATAAAGATGTTCTATGTTTTTTTATAGTTATAGATTTTTTTATTAACATTTTTATATTTTAATTGAAATATTGCAACAAATTCAACATGTGCAGAAAATAAAAATTGATCAATTGGTTGTACCCATTTTAATTCATAATTACTTTCAATCAATATTTTGGCATCTCGTACAAAAGTGTTAACATTACAAGAGATACTAACTATTATTGATACGTTTGATCTTGCTATATTCAAAAATTGCAATTTTGCACCTGAACGTGGAGGGTCAACTATAATTGCGTCATATTTGCTGAGTTCATCTGATGTCAAAGGGAAAGTTTTTAAATCTCTTGCTTTTGTTTTGACTCTGTTTCCAAAACCTTCTTTTCTAGCGGCAATATCAAGAGATTTTAAAGACTCTTTGTCTAACTCAAATGCGTGTATTTGATAAGGTTTATTTAATAAAGGTAATGTTATCGTACCACTGCCACAAAAAAGTTCACAAATCAGTTTTGTTTTTTTATTCTCATTTAATCCAAGCATAACGCTTTCAAGAATCGCATTTTCTCCCTCTATAGTTGCTTGAAGAAACCCTCCTGAAGGAGGAAAAGTAATAGATGAAAAAAACTTGTTAGATAAACTTGATAGATCTGTTGTAAATAGTAATTCGTTAGTATTATCTTTTAATTTTCTATGAAATCTTATAACTAAACTTTTTGAGAGAGCATCAACAAAGATGTTTAATTTATGGTAATCTATTTTATCTATGCCACTTATGAGAAGATCTATTCCGTTGTCTAAAAGATTTGCATGAATATCAATTTCATCACCTATACTAAGAAGTTTGTGTAATGGTTTTTCTAAATCATGAATAAATCTTAGGAGTTTTGACTCAATAATTAGACATTCTTCAATTTTTGTAATAAATTTACTCCTATATTCATTAAAACCAATTATTGTATTAGATTCATATTTTTTTGCTTTAAACTTAGCATGTCTACGACTTTTTATTGAAGATATTTTAATTTCTTTCATCATTGTTCTAGGCGATATTTTTAATATTGGTAGAGAAATTTTATCAAATTTCCATGAGGCATAATCTTCAAAATTCCAGTGCTGAAGTAAGCATCCACCACATTGAAAAAAATGTTTACATTTAGGATCAATTCTTTTCGGTGATGTTGATTTTATTTCAACTAAATCAGCTCTTATACCTTCTGAAGTGGAAAGAGTTGGTTTAACAACAATTATTTCATCAGGTAAAGTAAAAGGGATAAAAAAAGTATAATTATTCACTCTATAATTAATTTCAGTTGTTAAGTTTGATACACCCTCACCCCTAGATCCAATATATTGGATTGTTAGAAGTTTGTTATTTATATTTTTTTGGAATTTTTCAAACTTACTCATTTTGAAAATATTTTAGAACATTTCCATAAAATTAAACCACTTATATTCAAAAGATTTGCATTAATTTGGAAAGGAGAAAAATCATT
>CACHVW010000088.1 GCA_902583415.1 uncultured SAR116 cluster alpha proteobacterium
GCGGGTGTTATACCAATTCACAAAAAATGGACTGAGCATTTGAGTCGTCTGCAAAATAGGCAATAAAAACTGTGGGATGTATTGATATTTCAAGCCTGGCTGGAGGCAAATAAATGAAAAAAATTCTATTTGTTATAAATGATGCCGCTTTCTTTATTTCGCATCGTCTACCAATTGCACAGAAACTAATTGAAGAAGGACATGAAGTACACTTAGCTACTTCTGGTGAGATTTTGCCAATATATGATAAAGTAGGCTTGAATTTTCATAAGCTCAAAGTTTCTCGTCAAGGAAAAAGACCATTAAGTGAGCTAAGGCTCATATGGCAATTATTTAAATTGTTTACTTTCATAAAACCAGATCTCGTTCACTTGGTTACAATTAAGCCGTATTTGTATGGTGGAATTATCGCCAGAATGACAAAAGTCCCAGCTGTATTGTCAGCTGTTTCTGGCCTTGGGTTTGTTGCAATGGCTACTGGGCTCAAGGGAAAGTTACTACGAGCAGTACTCTATCCATTGTATAAACTCTCTTTTAGTCATAAAAATCAACTTGTTATTTTTCAAAATAGCGATGATGCTGATTTTTTAGCTACTTGGGGAGTTATAAACTCTAACAATATCCATTTAATTCGAGGTTCTGGTGTAGATTTAAATGTTTATAAACATATTGCTGAGCCTAAAGGAAAAGTTATTGTCACTTTTGTTGCTAGACTGTTGATAGATAAAGGTATAAGAGAATTTATTGATGCTTCTCGAATTCTTTATAGCAGAGGAAATAAAATTATTTTTTGGGTTGCTGGTGACTTAGATGAAGGTAATCCAGAATCAGTTAAAATTGAAGAATTAGAGACATGGAAAAATTTACCAAATGTCAATGTTGTTGGATTTCATAAGAATGTTCCAGATTTATATAGTAAATCAAATATAGCATGTTTACCATCCTACAGAGAGGGGTTGCCAAAATCTTTGGTTGAGGCTGCAGCTTGTGGGAGGGCAGTAGTTACTACAGATGTACCTGGATGTCGTGATGCTATTCAGCCCAACGAAACGGGTATACTAGTGCCGATTAAAAATGCTAAAGTACTAGCTGATTCTATTGAATATCTAGCTGAGAACCAAGAAGTACGAAAAAAGATGGGTGCTGCAGGTCGAGATCTAGCTGAAAGAGATTTCCCTATTAACAAAATAGTTTTTCAGCACATGAAACTTTATCAAAAGCTTCTGTATAGAAAATCTAATGTGAAGCGAAAGCTATTGTTTGTTGTAAATGTGGATTGGTTTTTTTTGTCACACCGTTTGCCAATAGCTATAGAGGCAATGAAACAGGATTACGAAGTGCATATTGCCACTGAATTAACTGATAAATTGGCAGATCTAAAAAATTACGGTTTGATTGTGCATCCCATATCACTTGATCGAAGTAGAGCTGGTTTGTGGGTAATAGGGAAAACTTTTTTGCAGATTTTCCGAGTTTGTAAATTTACAAAACCTGATCTGGTTCACTTTGTGACAATGAAACCAGTATTACTAGGTGGCCTGGCGGCTCGCTTTGCACGTGTCCCTGCGGTCGTGTCTGCCGTTTCTGGCTTGGGTATTGTATTTGTAGCTAAAGGTATTATGGCCGTAATAAGGCGTTGGTTAGTCAAAAACCTATACCGTCTCGCCATGGGGCACAGCAATCTTAGAGTAATTTTCCAAAACTCTGATGATTTATCTTATTTAGGAAGGCTTGTTGAGTTACCTGAAAGAAAAGTTTCAATGATCCGTGGTTCAGGCGCTGATTTGTCTTTATACCAATCAACACCGTTACCAACTGGTACTCCGATAGTTTTATTGCCAGCGCGTTTATTGATTGATAAGGGAGTCCGAGAATTTGTTCAATCTGCTAAAATTCTCCGCCAGCGGGGTTTATTAGAACAAGATGTCAGATTTGTTATAGTAGGTAAGACTGACCCCGCCAACCCTCACAGTTTACATCAAGATGAATTGGCTCTATGGGCCAAAGAAGGTATAGTTGAATTATGGGGACACCGTACAGACATGCCGAAAGTTATGGCAGCTGCAAAAATAGTGGTTCTCCCTTCTTATTACGGTGAGGGTTTGCCAAAAGTGTTGATTGAGGCTGCGGCATGTGGCCGAGCTGTCATTACAACTGATCATACTGGTTGCCGGGATGCAATTAACCCAGGAGTTACAGGTGTTTTGGTACCTGTTCGTAATGAGGTAGCTTTGGCAAATGCAATACAAGATTTACTAGCAGACACTGTTCGGTGTGCCACTATGGGTCAAGCTGGTCGACGACTAGCTGTGTCTAAATTTGATGAAAGGCAGGTAGTGTCAGCTCATTTAAAGATTTATAAGGAATTGATTGATAATTTATAAGTTTGTTTGTTAATGAAAATGTTTGCTACAGTTAAAGATACTAAATTTGATGAGAGATAATAATAAAAGCTTTAAAAGTAAGGAGTTGAAAATAAAAAAAATAATTATGCAAAAAAAGAGGTGTCACGGTGAAAATTTTAGTAACAGGTGCTACGGGATTTGTGGGTAAAGCTCTAATTGAGAATTTACTTATCGAGTTTTGTGAAGTTAAGGCTCTTGTTCGTCATTATTCCAAAGTGCTACCTTTGGCTGTTGAGCAAATAATTGTTGGTGATTTTGTTGATTTGACTTTAGGGAAAACTTCTGGTTTGTCGAAAGTAGATTTCAAAGATGTTGAGGTTGTTATCCATACTGCTGCCCGAGTGCATATTATAAATGATGATTCTTCTAATTCTTTGGCTCAATTTAGAAAAATAAATCGTGATGCAACTATGGTTCTAGCGCGTTTGGCAGCTGATGCTAGAGTTAAGCGTTTTATTTTCCTGAGTTCAATTAAAGTTAACGGTGAGATGAGTGACCCTAGAAAACCTTTTACCCCAGATGACGTGAATGTACCCGACGATCCTTATGCATTGTCTAAGTATGAAGCTGAGCAAGACCTATTAGCTTTGGCACAGGAAAGAGATATGGA
>CACHVW010000089.1 GCA_902583415.1 uncultured SAR116 cluster alpha proteobacterium
GGTAGAAATAACTCCAACTTTTTTACCATCAGCTCCTAAAGAAACTACATCTGAAACAATTTTAGACCAATCAGAATGTCCAAATGGAGTATAATTTACAAAAATATCACTTTCTGGTATTCCTTTATCTATAAGATATTGTTTCAAGATTTTATTAGTTGTTCTAGGATATACGTAGTCAGTTCCTAATAAAGCAAACTTTTTAACATCAAGCTCTTCTAAATAATAATCTGTTGCTGGGATAGCCTGCTGATTTGGAGATGCGCCTGTATAGAAAACATTTTTAGAGCTCTCTTCTCCTTCATATTGTACTGGATAAAAAAGTAAACCGTTTAACTCTTCAAGAACTGGTAGTGCAGATTTTCTTGAGACAGAAGTCCAACACCCAAATAAAACATCAACTTTTTGAACTGTTAAAAGTTCTCTCGCTTTTTCAGCAAATAAGGGCCAATTTGAGGCGGGATCAACAACTACGGGCTCTATTTTTCTACCTAAGATGCCACCTTTTTTGTTTTGTTGTTCAATTAACATCAACATTGTATCTTTTAATGTAGTTTCTGAAATAGCCATTGTTCCAGATAATGAATGTAAAATTCCAATTTTTATTGGCTTCTTATGTCCATCTGCAAAACCTAGACTGCTAAAACATAAAAACAATATAGTAATTAATAATCTCATAATATTTCACCTTTCTCGAATTAAATAAGAACAGTAAATATTGATGAGTTATTTTTATGAATTGCAAATATTAGAACCCACGTCTGTTGAGATTTGAAATTTAAATTTTATTCAATTATATCAATTATTTGAAATTCAATTAAAATTAGTCCAATTTGAAATTGATTATTTTTTGGTCAAATTTAATTTAAAATAAATTGCTAATTATTTATAATTGGATTTTGATTGTACAGAAAATTTGTAATTTAAAATTAACTTATAGTTTACTAAATCAATCTTATTTCAAACCCATCATTGAACCCTGGTCCGTGTTCTATGGACTACGGTCATTATAATTTAATATGCACAAAAAAATATCATTGTAATGAAACCTTAATAAAAAACTTTGATTATCAATATATTTAGTTTCTAATTTTAATATATTTAATGAGGAGGTAAAATTGACTATCATTTCAAGACGAATACTAACGCCAATACTAGGTAAAAGTGATTTAGTATTAAAAAGGGCTAAATCTATGCAAGAAATAATGACCAACCATGGTGCAAAGGCTAGAGTTGCAAGAATAGTTGCAGGTGATTTAGCGGGATCAATTCATTTAACTGCATCATATGAAAACATGGAAAAAGGTTGTAATTCATTTAACGAAATGTCACAAGATCCAGCTAGAATTGCTTTGATGAAAGAAAGACAAGATGATCCTGGAGGTCACTTAATAGGTCCTGAAGTTTTTAGAACAATATATGGTAATATTTCACCTGAGCATAATGTAATTATGATGAGGGAATATCAGTTATCTAGAGATAATATGTCTGAAGCAGTTCAAATCTTTCCTGAAATAGATGCTATTTTAAAAGATGAGGACACTTCTTTTATGGCAGTTGTACCCTTGTTAGCAACGAACATGGACAGATTAATTGCTTGTTATTATTTTCGTGATATGTCCTCTATGGGAGAACAAATTGATAGAGTTGGTATGTCAGAAGAATTTCAAAAAATTGTTTTAAAAGCAAGTAATGCTGGAACATTAATATCATCAAGGGTGTTATTAAATATATAATAAATAGCTATTATTTTAAATCTAGAAGAATAACATTTACTTATAATAAATAGGAGTAGTTTAAATGTCAGAAGAAATAAGATGTATTAATTTAGGATATGTGGTTCCGAAAGAGAGTGCAGAAAAAGTTGAAAGTATTTTTAAAAAACACGCATCCTGGATGGAAGAGTTTTATTCAGAAAATAATAATGGTCAGGAGCACCTTTTAAATTCTTATTTCACTAAAGCAGCTGAATTTGTTGATCCAACTGACCCCTCAAAGGGCGAAACTGGAAATATAGTTTTCACAATAAATGAGAGATTTACTTCATTAGAAAGTGTTCAACGTCACATAGAGAATGCTATGAAAAATGATTATTTTGAAGACTTTGGTAATATACTTCACGATTATGGAAAAGTTATTAGTCCTGGAGGTATGATTTATCACTCAATAAGGTGAGACATATACTGTAATAAAAAAATTTAAAGAATAAACATATTAAAAAAATATTAAAGGAATAAGATAATGGATGTTTTTTTTAAATATTAAACATTTTATTTAGAAACGTTTATCTTTAATTTCAAACAGATTACCTAACAGTAATCTTACCAACGTAACTACCAACTCCAATCCATGCTCCATGGACTACGGTCAATGGGCAGACTACCCCCTGATTATTGGTTATTGTTGATTAGGAAAAGGGTGCAGTAACCCTTGTTTGATCGGTGAACAGCTCGTTAGGCTCATAACCTGAAGGTCGTAGGTTCAAATCCTACCCCCGCAACCAACCTTTTCAATAAAATCAATAACTTATACGATACTCAAAGACTTCGGTTTTTGGGGTTTTTTGTTATTATTTTAAGTGTTTGTACCAACCATTATACCAACCGGTCCTCAGGTTTTCTGTTTTTAAATAGAGTTTTATTTTATAAATATATATTATTTCTACTTATATCCGATACAACAATGAAGTGGAACTGATAAAATAGATTGACTTTTTTCATTTACATTTTTTATTTCTTTGTCGAATTCTTCTTGTTGCTTGTTATTTAATAGTTGTCGTGCTCTCCCGTAATACATGTCATATATATAACTGTTATTACCTGAAGAAGCTGTAAACCAAAAGGGATATGAAAGAATATTTTTAAAATTTTCCAGTTTTACTTTTTCATATAAAGACATGTCAGCAACACCTTTTGGAGATACCATTTGAGGTGGTACACTGATAATTTTGTTAACTGAATCTGAAACTTTTATATTCCACCATTGAGGTACATCTAATGCTCTAACCACAATT
>CACHVW010000090.1 GCA_902583415.1 uncultured SAR116 cluster alpha proteobacterium
AAAAAAATAAAAAAGGCGACCAAGAAGCCGCCTTTTTTTACTTAATACAATTAGAATGAAGTCTTAATAGTAAGTTGTGACGCAGTACCAGAGTCAGCTACTGGAGTAGCTTCATGGTTGGCTGCAGTAACTTTATAGTCGTAGTCAATAACAGTTATAACTGCTGTTAAACCTGATGCAATAGAGTATGAAACTTCAGCACCTGAAGCTGAATATTCTTCACCCACGTCTAGATCATCTTCTGACTTGAATGTAAATGCACCAACTGTCATACCATTTGGCATTTTATAGCTAATTGATGCACCTTGGCTTTCAATATCTTCATCATCAGCTTCGTACGAACCTTGTGATACGATTACGCTTACATCACCAGATACTACTTTCAAACCCATGCTAGAATCATCCATATCTTGAGTAGCATTATCTGTTGTTTTGGTATTATAACCTAATGTGATAGCTGCGCCACCTGCATCCATACTATATTTAGCACCATAGGATGCTATATCTGCTGCACCAGCAGGACCACTATCAGCATGAGAAGCACCTGCAGTTAGTCCGCCCATCGCTGGTAAGTGATAAGCTACTTTCATTGCATCTGTAGTTGCAGTCGCAGAATTTCTTCTGATAGTTGAGTTAGTAGTACCAATTGTCATTTCCTCTGCGATTAAGTCCATTTCATCAACGTTGTATGAATCACCAGCATCATCATCAGTACCTAAGATAATTTTACCAAAACCACCAGCAATAGTTAGAGAGTTCTCATCACCAGTCATAGCTGCGCCATCAGAACCGATTGCACCAACATCATATCTGTATGTAAGATCTAAACCTGAATCAGTTTTGCTTGTGAAATTAATGATCAGATCATTATCACCGTGTGTAAAAGATGTTCCATCTACAGTAGTATCATTTGAGCTTCTTGATAAATACTTAAACTCATAACTTCCAGAGATAGAAACATCTGCAAGAGCAGCGTTTGCTGTAAGAGTAGCAGCGGCAGCTAAAGCTGTAGTTCCTAAAAGTAATTTACGCATTGCGTATCCCCTTATAATATGTTTTCTTAAGAAAACGGTTAATTAATATTTCTACCATAGAAATATTTATTTTATTAAATATACGAAAATCATTGTAAAAACTAGTATGTAATGACATAAATATCACTTTTTTGTTTCAATGTTGTATTTATGCAACATTATGAAAACTTACTATACATTTAATTTATGTTAAAACTATAATGTAGGGAGAAATTATCTTGGAAAATATCCAAAAAAACTATGAGTTAATTTTATCTAAAATAAATGAGACACATAAGGCCAGTATATTTTCAAAACATACACTTCCAAAATTGGTAGCAGTTTCAAAAAAACAGGATGACTACAAAATTGATATGGCACTTGCATGTGGACAAAAAATTTTTGGTGAAAACAGGGTACAAGAGGCAATTAAGCGATGGCAAAAAAGAGTTGAGATCAATTTGGATTTAGAATTAAGGCTCATAGGACCACTTCAAAGGAATAAAGTTAAACAATCTCTAAATTTGTTTGATGTTATCGAGACTATTGATAGAGATAGAATAGCAATAGAAATAGCAAAAAATTTGAATAATAGATCTAAAACAAAAAGTTTTTATATTCAAGTTAATACTGGCAATGAAACACAAAAAAGTGGAATAGATCCCTTGGAAGCAGACAAATTTATAAATTATTGTATAAGAGACTTAAAGTTACCCATAATAGGATTAATGTGTATACCACCAATAAACGAGGAGCCTTCTATGCACTTCTTTTTATTACAAAAAATTGCGAA
Organism: uncultured SAR116 cluster alpha proteobacterium; assembly: GCA_902583415.1. Taxonomy (GTDB): domain Bacteria; phylum Pseudomonadota; class Alphaproteobacteria; order Puniceispirillales; family Marisalimonadaceae; genus Marisalimonas. The sequence goes on from CACHVW010000090.1 coordinate 1,807, forward strand.
AAGAAACAATTTATTTGAGTTATCTATGGGGATGAGCAGTGACTATGAAGATGCAATAAAATTTGGAGCAACCTCGGTTAGAATAGGTTCACTTTTATTTGGCAAAAGACAAGTTTAATTAGAGTATATGTCCAGATTTTTTGGATTTTGTTTCAAGATATTTTTTATTATGTTTATTTGGGGATATTTTAATAGGAATTCGTTTTGTAACATTTATTCCTAAATTTTTTAGGTGTTCAACTTTTTTAGGATTATTGGTAATTAATTTTACATTTTTTATTTTTAGTTGGGTTAAAATTTCCTTTGCTGGGTAATATAGTCTCTCATCATCATTAAATCCTAAATCTTCATTAGCTTCTACAGTGTCCATACCATTTTCTTGCAACGAATATGCTCGAAGTTTATTTAGTAATCCAATATCTCTTCCTTCTTGAGCAAGATATATCAGAATTCCTTCGTCAGCTTCAGCCATTAATTTGATAGACTGTTTTAATTGTTGACCACAGTCACATTTGAGACTGTCTAGGACATCCCCTGTTATACATTGGCTATGAATTCTTACTAAAGTGTGAACAGTATTCAATTTTCTATTTTTTCCAAAAACTAGACAAAAGTGCTCATTACCACCATCTCTTGGTCTAAAAATAATAATTTCGCAATTTTCAGTATGTACAATTGGTACTCTAGCCTTAACTGACATGATTAAATTACTAGCACTTACCTGCTCGTAAGATTTAATATCAGAGGTGTTAACATGAATTAGATTTTTATCAAACGCCCACTTATTTATTTGTTCAACTGTAATGTTTGCGATTATAGCCATCAAGCCAGCAGGTAGAAGCCTAGATTGTCGCAAGAGTAAAATGCAAGAGGATACAAGTCCCTTATAACTCTCAGGCAAAGCACCATCAATTTTTGGAATTTTATGATTAGCTAATGGCATGCATAGAGAAAGAATATCATCTACTTCCCAATTATTTTTTATTAAAAATGAACACGGCCCATCAGCTCCATTTATACCAATTGCCTTGCTTCGATTTTTAGATAAAATAATATTTGGTCTTGATAGAGCAAGTTTCGATAACTCATCTATTGTTTGGTTTTCTATTAGCTCAGAAGCTACTAGTAAGACAGAAGTTCCTGAATTAATGTCAGAAATTACTAACTTCCCTCCTCTTCTAAGCT
>CACHVW010000091.1 GCA_902583415.1 uncultured SAR116 cluster alpha proteobacterium
TTATAGGTGGAAAAGGGTCTACACAGGAAGAATTTTTTTATACGTTCAATGATCTAATTAGCCAAGGAAAACAAATAATTATTTCATCTAACAAATCTCCAGTAGATTTATTATCTTTAGATCAAAGGCTAAAATCTAGATTGTCAGGTGGTCTTGTCGTAGATTTTCTACCAACTAATTATGAATTAAGATTAGAAATATTGAAAAAAAAAATAGAAGTATTAAACATCGACATTCCGATTGATGTGCTTCAGTTTGTAGCAAGTAAAATTATAAATAACATTAGAGAATTAGAAGGTGCATTAAATCGTATTTGGGCAAATTATGAATTAACTGGCAAAAAAATTAATGTAGAAAACTCTACAAAATTATTATCAGATCTTATTTCTGCACATGAAAAAACTATTTCTATAGAAAGTATTCAAAAAAAAGTTTCATCTTATTATAATCTTTTATTATCTGATATGTCTTCGTCTAGAAGATCTATAAATATTGCTAGACCTAGGCAAATAGCTATGTTTCTTTGTAAAGAGTTAACAAGCTATTCTTACCCTGAAATTGGAAGAGCTTTTGGGGGTAAAGATCATACCACTGTAATACATGCAGTTAAAAAAATTGAATCAATGCTTAAAATTGATCCAAAATTAAAAAAACAAATTTCTGAATTAAAAGAAACTATTTTCACTTTATAATTGTATTTTAATATCCAATAAATTTCTTGGATGTAATTACTTGCTGAAACAACTTTAAACATGTTATAAATTAAGTAATATTTTCTTATTTTATAAAGTAACTGAGGTTCGATTATGAATTTTACTATAGATAGAAATGCTCTTTTAAAACCTTTAGGACATGTTTATTCTGTGGTAGAAAGAAGAAATACTATTCCAATTTTATCTAACGTATTAATAGAAACAAATTCATCTAAAGTATCATTTACTGCTACAGATATGGATATGGATATTGTTGAAGAGACGAGTTGTATAGTTTCAAGTCAAGGGAAAGTAACACTAGCAGCCCACACATTATATGATATAGTAAGAAAACTTCCTGACGGTTCCGAAGTAAAAATTGAGCTTAGAGAACTAAATGTAGAAGTTTCTGCAGGTAAATCTAAATTTATACTTCCAACCTTACCTGTTGATGATTATCCAATTATGACAGATATTGAAAAGGGTCACGAATTCAGTCTCCAGTCAATAGATCTTGCTAATTTGATAGATAACACTAAATTTGCAATTTCATTAGAAGAAACAAGATACTATTTAAATGGAATTTTTTTGCATGTTCCTAATTCAGACAATCAAAAACTAAGAGCTGTTGCGACTGATGGACATAGATTAGCCCAAGCTGAGATACCTCTTCCTGAAGGAGCTTCGGATATGCCTGGAATAATCTTACCAAGAAAAGCTGTGGGCGAGATTAGAAAGTTAACTGATGGCACTGATGGTAAAATTAAAGTTATTATTTCAAACACTAAGGCACAATTTGTTTTTCCAAATTCAATTCTTACTACAAAATTAATTGATGGTTCATTCCCAGATTACCAAAGAGTTATACCCAAAGAAAACCTTAACAAACTAGTAGTTTCAAACCAAGAATTTTCAAAAGCAATTGACCGAGTGTCCACAGTTTCAATGGAAAAATCAAGAGCTGTAAAACTTTCATTAGATAGCAATTTATTGTCTTTAAATGTAAATAGCCACGATCTTGGAAATGCATCAGAAGATTTAGAAATAGATTATAACTACGATATTTTAGAAATTGGATTTAATTCAAAATACCTTTTGGATATAGCATCTCAAATACAAGGTAAAGAAATTGAAATTTTATTGTCAGACTCTGCTTCACCAGCATTAATTACAGATCCTGATCAAGATGGGGTGATTTTTGTTTTAATGCCCATGAGAGTTTGATTTTCTGTAAGATTTAAGTCAGTAATCTAGGAGAAAAATGAACAATAATATTTTAAGTTTCAAAGAGAATATTTCTAAGATAAAAGATCTTAAAAGTTTTTATATTAAAAAAATAAGTTTAAAAAACTTTAGAAATCACAAGAGTTTAAATCTTAATTTAAATAACTCTTCTATATTAATATATGGTGGCAATGGTTCTGGTAAAACAAATATTTTAGAAGCCATTTCTTTATTGAATCAGGGCAAAGGACTAAGAAAAGCAAATATAGAAAATTTTTTGAATCAAGAAAAAATTCATAGTAACGAAAATAAAACCTGGGGCGTAAATGTTGATTTTGTTGGACCAAATGGTCAATTCAATATTGGCACAGGTTTAAAAAAAAATGGATTAAATAAATCAAGAATTGCTAAGGTTAATTCAGATTATACTCCGTTGAGTAATTTAGGAGAAATTTTAAATATATCATGGATTACACCTCAACTTTGTATTTTGATCTTATCAAGTATGAGTGAAAAAAGACGTTTTATTGACAGGCTTACTATTTCAATAGATAGCTCACATTTGAATAGAGTATATAAATACAATAAATTATTTAGACATAGAAATAAAATTTTGATGCAACCTAATAGTGACAAAACATGGTTGGATACTATAGAAACCCAAATTTCCGAATTATCAATTTCCATTATAGCTAGAAGATTAGATTTATTAGAAGAACTTGAAAATTTATATAATATTGAATTTCAAAACAATCATTTAACTGAGCATTTTCCTTCTGTTGGTATTATAATTAATGGGAAGATAGAAAAATTACTCCAGGAAAAACCTGCTATAGAAGTTGAAGATTACATCAAATCAGAATTAAAAAAATCACGATCTGATTATGAGTTATCCGTTCCTGGACCAAATAACTCTATAATAGAAATTTTTAATAGAATTGATAGTAAAAACTTAGA
>CACHVW010000092.1 GCA_902583415.1 uncultured SAR116 cluster alpha proteobacterium
AGCATCTCCAGTTATTTGTAGGCCTTTTGAACATGGGGCAGCAATTGTTGTTTATTCACTGACTAAATATATTGGTGGTCATGGGAATTCAATTGGCGGTTTGATCATTGATAGTGGTAATTTTGATTGGGAAGGAGCTGGAAAAGAAAGACAACCAGCTTTAAATACACCTGATCCCTCTTATGGTGGAGCCGTATGGGCAGATGCTGTAAAACCATTAGGTCCCATTGCCTACATTATAAAAGCTAGGGTTACTTTGTTACGTGACCTCGGAGGTGCATTAAGTCCTTTTAATGCCTTTTTAATTTTACAAGGACTTGAAACTATTAGTTTAAGAATGAAAACACATTGTGAAAATGCTTCAAAAGTTGCTCATTTTCTAGAAAACCACAAATCAGTGGATTATGTAATTTACCCTGAGTTACAAACAGGAATTTCTAAAGAAAATGCAGTTAAGTATTTAAATAAGGGATTTGGGGGCTTAGTTGGCTTTGAATTGAAAGGTGGTGCAGAAGCAGGCAAAAAGTTTATAGATAACTTAAAATTATTCTATCATGTTGCAAACATTGGAGATTCAAGAAGCCTTGCTATACATCCGGCAACCACAACACATAGTCAATTATCATCTGAAGATAAATTAAAATCTGGTGTATCAGATTCTTATGTAAGATTAGCAGTTGGTATTGAACATATAGATGACATTGTAGACGACTTAGCTGATGCTCTAGAAAAATCTCAAGAAAAGTAAAACACACTTAATTGATCAAATTCTATTTATTATTATTTTAATAATCTTGGCTATATTTAACAAATATTGTAAATAATTATGTATTATTAAATATTTGTAGAGCAATAAATTGATATTTGAAGAAAAGTTTTGTGTAGCTCCAATGATGGAATGGACAGATAGACATTGTCGATATTTTCATAGACTCTTATCAGGTTCAGCAGTTTTATATACTGAAATGATTTCTGCTGATGCTTTAATTTTTGGGCCACGACACAAATTATTAGTATTTAATAATGAAGAATTACCATGTGTTCTTCAATTAGGTGGCAATGATCCTAAGAAATTATCTTTAGCAGCCAAGTTTGGTCAAAGTTATGGATACTCAAAAATAAACCTAAATATTGGATGTCCTTCAAATCGAGTCCAGAATGGATCATTTGGAGCATGCCTTATGAAAACTCCTAAAATTGTCTCAGAATGTGTGAGGGCTATGCAAGATGTTAGTCAATTACCTATTACAATTAAATGTAGAATTGGTGTTGATGATATGGATGAAGTAAAAGGTTTAGATAACTTTATTGATCAAGTGTCTGCTGAAGGAGTAAAATTATTCATTATTCATGCTAGAAAAGCTCTGTTGAATGGATTAAGTCCAAAGCAAAACAGAGAAATCCCTCCCTTAGATTATTCAAGGGTTGGAGAATTAAAAAAAAGAAGGGCAGATTTAAAAATTATTATTAATGGTGGAATTAAGTCAATACAAGAGGGTCAAGATTTAGTTAAACAATATTCACTTGATGGTTTTATGATTGGAAGAGAAGCATATAAAAATCCGTATATTCTAACCTCTGTTGATAAAATAGTCCTAAATCAAAATGAAAAAATTAAGACTAGATTCCAAATAGCCATGAAAATGGCTGACTATATTGATGAATTTTTGAAAAATGATGAAGGTAATGTTCACTCTATAATTAGACATATTTTAGGTTTGTATAACTCCTTACCAGGTGCTAAAGAATGGAGACGAAAACTAAGCGAAAATGCAAGATTTTCAAAAAATGGTGATTTGTTAAGATTTGCTACAGACAATATAGAAGAGTTTATTCACAGTAAGAGTTTAATTTTAGCTTAGGAGAGTTCGTTGCAGGAAGTAGACAAAAAAGAGGGTTATAGATCTATTTTAGAGATGGGTCCGCTATTATTGTTCTTTGGTGTTAATTATTTTTACGGCATAATGGCTGGTACAGCAGTTTTAGTAATAAGTACATTATTATCTCTGATACTATCTTGGTATTGGTTTAAAAACATACCAATGATGGCTGCTGCAGGATGTGTTGCGGTTGTTTTTTTTGGTGGATTAACAATATTTTTTGATGACGAATTTTTTATTAAAATCAAACCAACAATAGTATCTATAATAATTGCAGGTATCTTAGCTTCAGGTAAAATTCTAGGTAAGAACCCATTAGCTGCTATAATGAAATCTGCAGTATCGTTAAAAGAAGAGGGCTGGGACAAATTGACATGGTTATGGGTTGGTATGTTTATAGTAATGGCTATTGCTAATGAAATAGCTTGGCGTAATTTAACTACTGATCAATGGGTATCTTTTAAAGCTTTTGGTATTCCAATTTTATCTCTTGGTTTTGGGTTACTATCTTTGCCAATAATGCAAAAATACCAAATCAAAAAAGATTAAATTAATCTTGAAGTAATTTAATCCTTTTATTTATTTCTTTTGACATTAAAGAATCTTTGGGTAGTTGTTTTAGTAATAAATCCCAATAAGTAATAGCTTTTTTCTTTTCTCCCTTATTGTAAGCAGCAAAGCCACTAAAAAATAAACCATCTATATTGTTTGGTTCTAAAACTAAAATATCATTTACAAGTTTGTTTGTTTCTTTTGAAAAAACAGGCTTTTTGTTCGTAGGTAGTAATTCTCTTAAAAGTATTTGTTTTAAATTTATATTTTGTGGATTTAGTTTTATGGCATCTCTTATAGCTCTTAATGCTTTTTCATTTTTTCCTAGAACTTTATAAGATTGATATAACTTAATCCAACCTTCTAGATCATTTTTGTCATCTTTAAGCCGATCTGCTAGTTGTTCAACCATTTGATTAATTC
>CACHVW010000093.1 GCA_902583415.1 uncultured SAR116 cluster alpha proteobacterium
GAAAATTTTAAGACAATGGAAAATTCATTCTTAGCAAAATTAAATAATTATGTTTTAGCTGCATTTGAAAAGATTGCTGTAATTAGGACAAGACAAGCATTAATAAGTTTAGACGACCGCACACTAGCTGATATCGGATATACAAGACAGCAAATATTAAACGGAGACTTCTTTAACGTAACTGACGTTGTTGATTTCCCAGCTGGTAAGTTAGGTGTAGAAAAAACAATTGAAGAAAAGAAAGCTGCATAGAAAATTTAAGAATTAGTATCCTATCCTCCTCCCCTGGATATTAATGAAAGATGGTGACATAATATAGAACTCACATCCTCCCCCAAGGTAGTCATTATGTCATCGGAATAAGCAAGGACGAAGGAACCCATCCTTCGTCCTTTTTCGTTTGGGAATACAATTTCAATGACTAATTTAAGAAAATTTTATATGTTAAATAATGCCTAATTTTAACCTTCAGTACTTTAATCAAAGATTATCAAATACACTAATTGGTACTATTCTGCTTATTTTAACTTATTTATTTTTCTCCGTTATGGAATTAACAGCAAAAGAATTAGCATTAAGATTTAATCCTTTTTTAATTGTATTTGCGCGTTATTTATCTCAATTAGTTTTATTACTTATAATATTCAATAAACAATTTAAAACACACCTTAAAAGTAATCATAAACCATTACAAATTCTAAGGGGCGCATTATTAATGATAACAACCTGTTTTATGTTCACTGGTTTAGCATACCTACAATTTGCAGAAAATATTTCAATTTACATGATTGGTCCTGTAATAACTACCATATTGGCCATTTTAATTTTAAAAGAAAAAATATCATTTACGCAAATATTAGTAGTGATTATTGGTTTAATTGGTGCATTAATTATTGCTTCTCCCAATAAAGTTGCATTTAATTATGCCGTTATTTTCCCATTCTTAGCAGCTTTGTGTTTTGCTTTTTTTACTATTTCAACAAAATTTCTAAATACATCTGATAGCAATCAAACTACTCTTTTATTTACAGCCATAACTGGTACTATTTTGTCTTTACCTTTCATAATATATTTTTGGAAATGGCCAAACTTATACGACACTCTTTTAATGTTTTGTCTAGGTTTTTTAGCTACAGCAGGGCATTTTTTATTTATTGAAGCTCTAAAAGTAATTAATGCTTCTTTTGCGGCTCCATTTGTATATTTAACAGTACTTCTAGCAGCTTTCTGGGGGTATATCTTGTATAATGAGGTACCAAGTCAGAACACTTTTATTGGTGCATTCTTAATTATTACTTCTGGATTTATAATTACGCGATTTAAAAAGAAAATTCATTGATTAACTTACTTATAAACTCATTTGCACCAGTTGCGATATTAATTCTAATTGGCTATATTTCAGCAAAAAAATCAATATTTAGTAAAGAAAATTCCATTGCAATTATTAAATATGTCGGTGTAGTTGCAGTACCAGCATTAACTTTAAAGATTATTTTATCTATAAATATTTCTAATGTTAATTGGACACTTATTTTTAGCTATGTTTTTTCTGAATTAATTATTTATGTAACTGCACTATTAATTGGGAAATACATGTTTAATCTTAAATGGAATGAAGCCATTTTAATTGGTATGGCCTCGTCATTTGCTAATCACCTTTTATTTGTTTACCCTATTGCGTTAAATGAATATCAAGCAGATTTAATTCATCCAATAGTAGCAATTATAGGCTTTGATGTAATTTTTTTAGTTATAAGTCTAATAATATTAGATCTTATAAAATTTAAAAACCTAAAATTAAAAAATATATTTATAAAACAATTCTCTAATCTACCACTATTAGCACTTATCTTTGGTTTGACTATAATTTTTCTTGATATTGAGATACCTATTAGTATTGATAGGGCACTCGATTTTATTGCAAATTCTGCAGCACCATGTGCTCTCTTTGCAGCTGGTATTATCCTTTCCCAAAAAGTAGAGAAAACTGAAATAAAAATTTCAAATTTAATTATTTTGTTCAAAATAATTCTTCATCCAGTTTTGTTAATTTTGATTATATGGAATTTAGATAATATTGATTTCACATTAGCTGAAACAACCATCATGGTTGCATCTGCACCAGTAGGATTAATGGCATTAATTTTCTCTACCCAATACGGTGTAAATCCCAATGCAATTACTAGAGCATTGATGATCACAACTTTATTTTCTATAGTAACGGTACCTTTAGCAAGTATGTTTGGATAGTATAACTAAATCCCAGCGTTAAATTTAAACCCAACATCCTCAAATTTTTTTGACAAGTTTGGTTCTATTTTTTCCATTTGACTAGCTGCAAAAGGGGTAAATGAAATATCATTCATATCATGTACACCTCCTGAAATAATAACTTGTAAAAGGCCTTCTTTTTTCCCAATATTTGTAAAAGATCTACATACACCAGGTGGTATAGAGATTGTATCATATTTTTTTAAAACTAACTCTTCTGATCCATCATCATTCCACTTAATTAGAAACTCACCCTCTAAAACTGTAAAAGTCTCAAAAGTTGCTAGATGATTATGAAGAGCCGGGCCTTGACCAACAGGACATTTAGCTAAAGTCATTGTAATTCCCCCAGCTCCAACAATGGATGCACCTGAGTTTATAGGGGTTTTACCTTCTGAGGGATCAAGCCCGATTACAGAAAGTAATTCTCTTGCATAAACAATATCTTTACCTGCTTGAGGAATATTTTTATCAATTTGAATAGGTAGTGGCTTTAATTCAGCAAATCTAGAAACTCTTTTTTCCATTGTTTGTTTTGATATTTTTAAAGTTTTCAT
>CACHVW010000094.1 GCA_902583415.1 uncultured SAR116 cluster alpha proteobacterium
TTCATATGGTTCTTCTAAAATAATGTCAGACCATCTAGTCCACTCTAAATAACCTGCAGTTGGTGTGACGCGCATTAGATGTGATGAAACTTCGTGGTATAAATGAGATGAAACAGATATTTGAAATGCTTCAGCAATGGATGCAGTTTTTAGCCAACCACTTACACCACCAATCCTTAATAAATCTGGCATTATAAAATCTGAAATTTGATTTTTCAAAGCAGTAAAAGCATCATCAAAACCATGAAAGTTTTCACCTAAAATAATTGGTGTTTTCATTCTTTTTCTTAATTCTTTATAACCTTCAAATTCATAATATTTTATTGGTTCCTCAAACCAGTATAATCCCTGTTCATCTAAATCATTTAACCTATGTATTGCTTGTGGTAGTGATAGGCATTGATTGAAATCACAAAGAAGTTCTGAATTCACACCAATACCTTTTTGAACATTTTCAATTGCTTTTAGGTCTTCATCTAATTTTTTTCTACCTAATCTAACTTTTACAGCATCAAAATTTCCTTCAGATATTAGAGACAATGCTTCATCATATAATGTTTGAGGATGATCTAGCCATAATCCACTAGAATTATATGCCTTAACTTTATCTACTGAACCACCTAAGTGAACACATAACGGCTCATTACATATTTTAGAACTAGCATCCCAGAATGCTATATCTAGTCCGGCTAAAGCGTAAAGAGCAATTCCTGATCTTCCTAATAAACTTAAATGGTTCATACCTTCATTATAAAACTGATAAGGCGCAATTTCTCTATTTTGGAAATTTTTAAAAAGCTCTTTCATGGCTAATGTAATAGTTTGTGTATAATTTACTAAGTATGGACCAATATAACCTTTACCAATTGTTCCGTCGCTTAAAGATATTTCAATTAACATATACGGCCAATATTCAAATGTTCCTAATGAGGCCACGATAGGTCTTTCTAAAGGTACATTTACAGTAATAACAGACAAACTCTTCACTAAAGGTTTTTTCAAATTAATTTCCTTTTAACTATTAATATTAAATTTAGTTTTATTCATTTATTTATCCTTAAATTATGAAACTCTTTTATGATTGAAATTACTGAATCCCTTAATATTGAAAGTTCTGTTCCTGCTGTAGTTAAATCAAACCCTTGTGTAAATACATCTTTCCAATCATAATTTCCATAAGGCATCATTCCAGAAAACTTATTAGAATTCATTATTTTTTCTTTTGCTAAATTAATTGTTTCTACAAATACTGGATCGTTAAATTGTCCAAACTTACCAATACTAGTAGAGAGATCCATAGGACCAATAAACAACATATCAATACCATCAACTTCTGATATTTCTTCAATATTAGAAACGCCTTCAGAAGTTTCAATTTGACAAACTATCAGCAAATTTTTTTCAATAGTTTCATAATATTTCTTTATGTTCATCCCATAATTTGAAGCTCTGCTGATATACATTCCTCTATAACCTTTAGGCGCATATCTACACATTTCTACAATATTTTCAGCCTCTTTTTTATTATTTACTAATGGAAACATCAGACTATTTACCCCAGTATCTAAAGTTTTCTTTACATACACCTCGTCATCTTTAGGCATTCTTACCAAAGGGGAACATTCAGTTTCTTTGAGCGATTGTATTTGTCTAGTTATGCCTTTTACATCACCATAACCATGTTCATGGTCAATCAACAAAAAATCAAATCCAACTAGAGCAAGTAATTCTGAAGTTATCTCATTATCTAGGCTTGTCCAGCAACCGAGAACCTTTTTTTTATTTAATAGTTTCTCTTTTAATTTATTTTCTAACTTCATTGGAATTATAGTTTAATTTATTTATTAATTTTTTGATAATTATCTTATGGTACTAAAATATATAAATAAATCCAATATTGATATTGCTTTATGCCTTATATCCCAGAATGTGCAGTCAAGTAAATTAGCCCCATTACTAATCCTTTCCATGCTTCTAATGCACGTAGTTGACGACAGTGAACAAAAATTAATCAATAGCTGACTTATTTAATGTTTGCTCCAGCCAAAGTTACATTGCCTGAAGCTGGTATCATTATTCTTAACTGTAATCCCCATTTGCCATTTTTTTTTGTTGAAGTAAATATACCTACTGCTTTTGCATAACTTTTCTTATTCTTATCCCTTCTATTAAACTCAACACTGCATTGAACAGCATTTTTAGAACTATGAATGATTTCAGCTTTGTCTAATGTTGAATGATCCCAATTTTCCTCGGTTTCTAACTTTTTATAGAGAAAACTTAGATAACTCCATATTTCTTCTTTACTTTTATAAATTACAGGGTCGTTATTTTCAGATTGGGCCATATGTGGAAAATGGAGACAATCTAAAATTTTGTTCTTATTTTTTTCATTAAATAAACTCACATAATTGTATAAACTTTGAACAGCTAATTTATCATCATCATTTTTTTCATTCATATTGAGCTCCATTATTAAAATTTAATTTATATAAAAAACAAATTAAGAACAACTCCAGCGAATATAAAAATGATTAAATTTATACTTTATACCAACCACTGTACCAACCAGAATAAAGTTAGAAAAATCGTACCAACCACTATACCAACCACCTTTAATAAATGACAGAACTCTGGGGAAAAGAGTCAGGCTCATAACCTAGCATTAACTTGAACATACCTAAATAATTGACTAGCTGTCTTGTGACCACTGATAGATGCAACCTCTGGTACATTCAATCCTTTCTCAAACATCCTTGATATGGCTTCATGTCTTGAATCATAGAATGTAAA
>CACHVW010000095.1 GCA_902583415.1 uncultured SAR116 cluster alpha proteobacterium
GGTATGGGAGGTGTTTATAACGAAGAGCTAATGTCTGATTATATTAAAATGGGAATGAGATTCATATTGTCTGGATCTGATCTTTCATTTATGATGCAATCAGCTTCTCAAAGATCTAATAAACTCAGATCTTTTCTTAAATAACAAAAATAGCATTTTAAGGAATTAAAAATGAATGAAATACCTTTATTTTCTTCTTTAAGTATAAAATCTATAACTTTGAGAAATAGAGTGGTTTTATCTCCTATGTGTCAATATAAAGCTGAAGATGGTATTATAAGTGACTGGCACTTGCAGCATTATTCAAGATTTGCTTTTTCTGGACTAGGAGCTGCTTTTATTGAAGCAACGGGCGTTTCGCCTGAAGGTAGAATTGGTCATGGGTGTACTGGAATTTGGAGTGACGGTCATATAGACGGTTTATCGAAAATTGCTAAAACCTTTAAAGAATATAATTGTGTAAGTGGAATACAACTTGCTCACGCTGGAAGAAAAGCTAGTTTTTTGAGACCATGGGATGGAGCTTCTCCAATAAGGGGAGATGATAAAAAAGAACCTGCATGGCAAACTATTGGTCCTAGCGCTATTCCAATTAATGAAAATTCACCAGTACCTAGAGAAATGTCTTTAGAAGATATAAATAATGTAAAACAAGCTTTTAAAGCAGCAGCACAAAGAGCAGATAAGGCTGGTTTTGATATAATTGAAATTCATGGAGCTCATGGTTATTTATTACATTCTTTTTTCTCTCCAATATCTAACCAGAGAAGTGATCAATATGGCGGATCATTTGAAAACAGAATAAGATTTGCTAGAGAAATTATTGCTGACATTAAATCAGTTTGGCCTGGTAGAAAGCCAATTTTTTATAGGTTGTCATCAATTGATGCACCAGGTGAGGGCGCTACTTTAGAAGATAACGTTTCATTAGCAAAAGTATTAAAGCAAGCTGGTGTAGATGTAATAGATTGTTCTTCAGGAGGTATTACAGGATCACCTGTCCTCACTAAATCAAAAATTATTCCAGGGTTCCAAGTTCCGTACTCTGAAAAAATCAAGAAGGATGCCGATATTAGCACTATGGCTGTTGGAGCTATAATTGACGGTGAACAAGCGAATAATATTATTGCAAATAACAGAGCTGATTTAGTTGCGATGGGTAGAGAGTTACTCGCAGATACACAATGGGTTTACAAAGCTGCTACACACTTTAATTTAGAAAATGCAAAGGATTATCTTCCAGATAGTTATTCTTTTTATTTATCTCGAAGAGACGAGTTTTTAGATAGAACAGCCAAACCTGCATAAACATATCATTAAATTTTCAAATCATAAAAATCTACAGGTTTAAGCAACTTATTTTCTTGTGACTCTAATGCTCCTAGTTTTGCGCTTTCTTGAGTGTAATTAATCCAATCTGGGTCAGACCACATAGCTGCTCTTTTCTTTTCTCTGTCGTCAGCATTTTTATATACCCATATATGAGTATATTCATTAGGATTGCCAGTCTCAGTAGTTGCATAAAGTAATGGTTGTCCTAAATGCTTTGATTGTGCTGGCTTACCCTTTTCACTATAAAGTTTGAGGTGTGTATTAATTGTGCCGGGTCTGCATCTGTAGGTTCTTACATCCAAAAGCATAAATTTTTCCTTCAAAAATTAAAATAAATAAACTATTAACATTTCTTATATATTTTTAAAGGATTATTAAACTTTATAATTTTAGGGAAATGAATTGAACACTGGTGAGACAATTAAGACAATTGAAAAATTAACTATTGATGCCTCAAGAGTTAATAGATATTTAAGTTATCCAAGAAAAGTGCCTATTTGGAAACTTACATTTTTCTTGCCTGAAGAGTGTGTTCTTTTTAGAGATGAAGATAATTCTGATATTGCAATAGAAATAGAAAATATGAAAGGTTTTGCAATAGTGCCAGCTTTGTCCGAAAATGAGTCTTTGAGAAGGTTAAAAGGATTAATTCCTCAAATAGAATTAAAAGACAAAATCTTACGATTATGAAAAAAATTTACGTTGACGCTGATGCATGTCCAGTTAAAGACGAAATAATTAAAGTTGCTACACGCCATAAAATTGAAGTTTTTATGGTTTGTAATGGGGGTATAAGGCCTTTTAGAAATAATTTAATAAACTTAATTATAGTTCCTGAAGGATCAGATGAAGCAGATAAATGGATTTTTGAAAATATAAATCCTAAAGATATTGTTGTAACTTCTGATATTCCCTTGGCATCAAAGTGTATTGATAAAGGCGCATCTGTTTTAAAACACGATGGTTTAATTTTAAATTTAAAGAATATTGGAAATTTACTTGCCACTAGAGATTTAATGTCTGACTTAAGGTCATCAGATCCTTTTTTACAAGGGAATAATAAAAATTTCACAAAAGCAGATAAAATTAAGTTTCTAAATTCTTTAGAGATTTTAATAATAAATTAAATTTATTTTATTTGCTATATTTAAGATTATAGAATATGGATATATTCATCTAAGCCTAAGAAGGCAGTCAGTAAGTCTGACTAATACGATCGACTTCCTTGGTCATTTAATGTTCAATCTAGTCAAGCGTGTTTTGATTGAACAACAAAGCTTAACATTTAAGCTAACAACAAGGAGTTTATTATGCCAAATGGTACAGTTAAATGGTTTAATGCAAATAAGGGTTATGGTTTTATAGAGCCTGAAGGTGGTTCGAAAGATGTTTTTGTTCATATTTCTGCTGTAGAAGCTGCTGGAATGAATACATTGAACGATGGTGCAAAAATTAGCTTT
>CACHVW010000096.1 GCA_902583415.1 uncultured SAR116 cluster alpha proteobacterium
AAGATGGGATTGTTGCTAAATTGAATCTAGAAAAAGGAGAGTATATAGATGTTGGAAAAATTCTATTTGCAATAGTGGATGAAAAAAAATCTTGGTTAGAAGCCAATTTAAAAGAAACTGACTTAACTAATATAAAAGTTGGTCAATCAGCATATTTTATTCCTGATGCATATCCTGATACAAAATGGAATGCCCTAGTGCAAAGTATAAGTCCTGCCACAGGTGCTGAATTTTCAATTTTACCACCACAAAACTCTTCTGGTAATTGGGTGAAAGTTGTTCAAAGAATTCCTGTAAGAATTTCCATTGGTGATCTGATTAATAAAAATGAAGATAATTTAAATATTGATAAACAGCTTAGGATAGGTATGTCTGTGTCGGTTACGATAGACACTGAGTATGAGAGTGAAATTCCAATAATAATTCGACCTTTTGCTACTATTTTTAAATTACTAAGAGATTAAGTTGTCACCTCTAATATCTGAAAATAATACTTCATTTAAATGGTTTATTTTAGCTACAGCAACATTTGTAACTATGCTGTATGCGATGAATGTAACAATAGCTTCAATTGCATTATCAGATATGAGAGGAGCTATGGGAGCAACACAAGACCAGATTTCTTGGGTTGTTACTGGAAATATAGTTGCAACAGCAATTTTTACTCCTTTTGCTGGTTGGTTGTCTTCGAGAATACAAATTAGAACAATTCTTTTTTTTAGCGTAATAGGTTTTATAATTTCTTCTATTTTTTGTGGAATGTCAGATTCTTTGGAAGAAATTGTTATTGCTAGGGTGGCACAAGGCATTTTTGGAGCACCACTTCCGCCACTTTCTCAAACGCTTGTTTTAGCAGTATTTCCAAAAAGACAAATTTCTGTGGCTATGGCAGTTTGGGGAATGGGTACAATTTTGGGTCCTGTGATCGCACCAACGATTGGAGGATACCTTGGTGAATTACTAAATTGGAGATGGGTTTTTTACACTTTAGTACCATTTGGGTTTTGTGCTTTATTAGCAGTAATGGCCACAGTTCCAAAAAGATCAGTTGAGGGTGGAATGCATTTAGACTGGATTGGTTTTTTGGCTCTTGCATGTAGTGTTGCTGCATTACAAATAATGTTCGACAGAGGAGAAAGAAATAGTTGGTTTGATAGCACAGAGACTATTATTGAGTGTGGAATAGCTATTATTGGCTTTTATATCTTTATTACTCACAGCCTGACTACAAAAAAGCCCTTTATAAATTTAAGTATTTTTAAAGACAGAAATTACACTGTAGGTCTTATTCTAATATTCTTCTTTGGCATGCTAAATTTTGTTCCAATGGTTATTTTTCCACCTTTACTTCAAGAATTGAGAGGGTATCCTCAATCCATAATTGGTTTAATATTAGGAATGAGAGGAATAGGAACGTTTGTTGGTTTTGCAATAATAGCTTTTACTAACAGGATTGACCCAAGAATAATTATTTTTTTTGGCTTTGGGATACAGGCTGTCTCAGGTCTTTATATGTCAACTTTCGATATAAATATGACCTTTTCACATATAGCCTGGGCCAGCTTAGTTCAGGGTTTAGGTGTTGGTTTGACTTGGCCTCCAGTGAGTGTTATTTGCTTTGCAACATTGTCAAATAAATTTCATGGAGAAGCTACAGCTATGTTTCATCTAATTAGAAACATTGGTTCGAGTTTTTTTATTTCAGTAAGTGTTGCTGTTGTTCTACATATGGGTCAAATCAACTTTGAGGAAATTGGTTCTACAGTATCATTATGGAACCAAGGGATTAACTTTTCAGGTGTCATTAATTCATTAGATGATTTGAATATTACAAAGTTAACAAATGAATTAAATAGACAAAGTCTTATGGTTGGGTATATAGATGCATTTAAATTATATGCATGGGCAGGTTTTTTATCTATACCTTTAATTTTTTTAATAAAAATAACAAAGAATCAAAATAATTAATTCTGATTTATAAGGAAATACATGAGTAATAATATAATTCTAATTGATGGCGGTATGGGCCAAGAATTAATACATAGATCAAAAGTTAAGCCTGATGGTCTCTGGTCAGCAAGAGTAATGATGGATAATTTTGAATTGGTTGTTGATTTGCACAAGGATTTTATTAAAGCTGGTGCAGAGGCAATAACATTAAATTCTTATAGTATCACGCCACAAAAGTTAAAAAGATATAATCTTGAAGAATTATTCATACCTCTTCAAAAAAGTGCAATTAAAGCGGCAATTAAGGCCAAAAAGTCATCGTCAGTTAAAACTGACATAAAAATTATTGGCTGTTTACCTCCACTAGTTATGAGTTATAAGACAACTATAGGCATGGATAAAGATGAAGCAAAAGATACTTATAAGAAAATAATAGAAATTCAAGAGCCTCATGTAGAAATACTTTGTTGTGAGACAGTTTGTTCAATTGAAGAAGCTCATATAGCAACTGAGACTGCTTTAACTACTGATAAAAAAGTTTGGTTAAGTTTCTGTGTAAAGGAAGAAAACGGAACATTATTACGATCTGGAGAGCGTTTAGAAGATGCCTTAAGAGAATTTAATAATTCAAAAATTGATTCTTTTTTAATAAATTGTGCTCCACCTGAAGCTATTCATTCTTCAATTAAAGTTATGAAAAATTTTTCTAAACCATATGGTGCTTTACCTAATGCTTTTGTAACAGTAAATGACCTAGACATTCACAATGATGTATCAATTCTTAAAAAAAGATCTGATTTAAACATTAATAAATTTACA
>CACHVW010000097.1 GCA_902583415.1 uncultured SAR116 cluster alpha proteobacterium
CTATAATTACTATAAGAAGAGCTGCGCTTGATGCTCTTTCAAGCATTTCATCATTTGCATATTGATATACGTATGTGGCTAAAGTTTCAAAATTGAAAGGTCTTAATAACAATGTTATAGGAAGTTCTTTAATAATATCAACAAAAGCCAGAATAAATGCAGTTAAAATAGATGGTCTTAATAACGGTAATATAACTTTCCTAAAACTATACCAAAACGGATTACCAAGTGATCTACTAGCTTCAAGCAAATTAGGGGGTAATCTATTTATTCCGCTATTAATTGCCCCAAATGAAACAGCATTAAATCTTGATATATAGGCAAAAATTAATAAAAAGTAAGAACCAATTAAGATTAAATTTAGATTAATAGAAAAGATTTGTAATGATAAATTTATAAATTTTTCAATAAAAGAAATAAAAAATAAAGTCCCAAGAGCTATTATTATGCCCGGAAATGCATATCCAATACCTGCTATTGTAGATAAAAAATTAAAACCTTTAAAATTTTGATATTTAATACTTACAGTTAAAAATAAAGATAATAACATTATTATTGTTGCTGTAGTGAAGCTGATGAAAAAAGAGTTTTGAGCAATCGTAAATAATTGATGAAAATTTTCTAGGTGAAAATAGTTTAAAGAATTTTCGATTAAAATAAGCACTGGTATCAAAAAACCAAATAATATCGGTATAATGCATATTAAAAAAATAGTAATATTTTTAGATTTAGATACTTGAATGTTAAAAAAATTGTGTGTGTTGAATTTAGGATCATTAAATTTTTGTCTTTTTCTTGCAAATAGCTCTAGTGCAAGCAAAACAATTACAAATGTAAATCCTACCAAAGCTAGCTGTGATGCTGAGGCTAGATTGTTCATTCCAAGCCAAAGATTAAAAATACCCAGAGTAATTGTTTCAACTGCAAAAAAATCTACTGTACCAAAATCAGAAACTGTTTCCATCAACACTAATGACAATCCAGCAACAATTGCAGGTTTAGCCAGAGGTAAAGAAACAAAATAGAAAATATTTTTTCCAGAGATCTCAGCAAACTCGATTAAAGATGAAGGAGTAGATTTAAAAGCAACTTTGGTAATTAGATAAACATAAGGGTATAAAACAAAAGATATTACGAACACAGCGCCTCCAAGAGATCTTATCTCTGGAAAATAATAATCATTTGGTGAAGTAAAATTAAATAAATCGCGTAATATTGTCTGAACAACACCACTATATTCAAAAAAATCAGTATAACAATAAGCAACTATATATGATGGTAATGCTAGGGGCAAAAGTAGTGCCCACTCAATTAAATTTTTCATGTAAAAATTATATCGGCAAACTAACCAGGCAAGAGAAACACCAATCACAAAGGTAGTTAAACAAACTCCTAACATTAACATAAAGGTGTTGTATATATAATATTTTAAACGTGAATTTATAAGATGTAGCCATAAATCATAAGTGTTCTGAAAACTTGATATAATTATAGAAATAACTGGAGAGAGAAGTAAGAAAATTATAATTATACTTATGATTTTTAAATACGAATTTAATATTTGATTTAATAGTTTCGAGATAGCTACCATTTAACAATTTTTTAAATATTGAAATAATTAAGTTATTAATAGATAAACTATTTTTATTATTATTTATATTTATTTATTTAAGAAGGCAAAAGATGTATAAAATTGCAGTTATTCCTGGTGACGGGATTGGCACAGAAGTAATAGATAGTGGAGTTGAGGTTTTAAAAGCTCTTTCAAAGTCAGTCCAAAATTTACCAATAGAATTTCGTCGATTTGATTGGGGAGCAGAGTACTATAAAAAACATGGCGTAATGATGCCTGATGAAGGTGTTGAAGAACTTAAGAATTTTAGTGCAATTTATTTTGGATCCGCTGGTGTACCTGAAATTCCAGATCACATAACACTTTGGGGGTTGAGGCTAAAAATATGCCAAGGTTTAGATCAATACGCAAATCTGAGACCAGTACGTCTTTTACCTGGAATTACATCGCCTCTTAAAAATGTTGATGAAAAAGATATTGATTGGAGTTTTATAAGAGAAAACTCTGAAGGAGAATACTCTGGCATTGGTGGTAGAAGCCACAGAGGTTATAGTCACGATACTGCTATGGACGTTACTCTATTTACAAAGCAGGGTGTAGAGAGAATACAAACGTTTGCGTTTGAGATAGCTAGATCCAGACCAAGAAAATTATTAACTTTAGTAACTAAATCTAATGCCCAGAGACATGGTATGGTGATGTGGGATGAAATATTCGATGAGATATCGCAAGATTATAGGGACGTAAATACAGATAAAATGCTTGTTGATGCCATGACCACTAGAATGGTTTTAGATCCAAAAAGTATTGATACTGTTGTAGCTTCAAATTTACATGCTGATATTTTGACAGATTTGGCAGCTTCATTATCAGGCTCAATGGGGATAGCTCCCACAGGAAATTTAGATCCAGAAAAACGTCATCCATCTATGTTCGAACCCATTCATGGATCTGCTTTTGATATTATGGGAAAAGGAATTGCAAATCCTATTGGATCTTATTGGTCTGCAGTGATGATGTTAGAAAACCTAGGTGAACTAAAAGCTGCACAAAAGTTGATGTCTGCAATTGAAAAACTTACATCAGACAAAAAATACATACCTAGAGATCTTGGTGGGAAAAGCGCTACAAAACAAATTACTAAAGCAATGATAGATATTATTTCAGGTAAAAATAGTTAAAA
>CACHVW010000098.1 GCA_902583415.1 uncultured SAR116 cluster alpha proteobacterium
CATTCTTAATTTTTTATAGTCCGGTTCTCTTTTTTCTAAAAAGGCATCAATACCCTCTATGCTTTCTTTATCACCCATGGATTTTACCATCAAATCTGTTTCCATTTGAAGCTGTTCTGAAAAATTATTTCCATAAGCAGATCTGGATAATTTCTTTATTCTAGAAATTGAATTTTTGGGAAGATTATCAAAATTTTTAGATAATTCTAAAGCAGTTTCTTTTGCATTTCCTTTTTGTGATAAAACATTTATAGCCCCTATTTGATATAATCTAGAAGCATCTATTTTCCCTCCTATCATTGCCATCTCAGACAGCATTTGACGTGGCATAGTTTCAGATAAGAATTTAGTTGCATTACCATCAGGTGACAATCCAATTTTAACATAAGCTAGTGAAAAAAAGGTATGCTCACTCATAACTACTAAATCACAGGCCATCGCTAATGAAACACCCGCACCTGCCGCTCCACCTTCAATGGCGGAAATAATAGGTTTTGAACAATCAAAAATAGCTTGTATTGTTCCATTTAACTGACTTAGTGCATCATATCTTTCATCTTCGGACATAGATCTTCTAGTTTTGAGGCCATTTAAATCACCACCTGCACAAAAAAAATCACCAGCACCAGTTATAATTAATGCGTTAACTTCTTTATTATTATCTGCCATTTTGATAGTTGATTGTAATTCATCATGAAAACCAAAAATCATTGAATTTCGTTTAGAAGGATTATTAATAGTCACTAATAATGTATTACCAATTAATTCATTTTCTATTATAGCCATTTTATTCCTATACTTTAATTATTTTATGGTTGAATTAAAAAACTTATGAAGTCATTCTTTAAGAAAATAACTAAAATTGCAAATTTATTATGGATTTAAAAAATTCACTAACATTGATTATGAATTCTGCACTTGAAGCTGCCAAACCAAAAGGTAAATTTAAAAGTCTTCCTAAAAAACCAAAAGGTAAACTTATTGTATTAGGTGCAGGTAAAGCAGGTGCAAGTATGGCACAAGAATTCGAAAATACTTATGATGGTCCTCTGGAAGGTTTAGTTATAACAAGGTATGGTCATTATACTAAAACTAGGTTTATAAAAATCATTGAAGCCTCTCATCCCGAACCAGATAAAAATGGTTTAATAGCATCTAAAAAAATATTTGAATTAGCCACAAAATCATCAAAAGACGATCATGTAGTTTTTCTTATATCAGGAGGTGCATCTTCTTTACTAACCTTTCCTGCAAAAGGTGTTGTTTTTGAAGAAAAACAAAGGATTAATAAAGAACTTTTACGTTGTGGTGCACCAATAGATGAAATGAATATTGTAAGACGATCTTTATCCAAAAACAAAGGAGGTCGTCTTGCTCAAGCAATTTTTCCAGCAAAACTTACGACTTATATGATATCTGATATTCCTGGAGATGAACCTGCTTATATTGGTTCTGGTCCAACCATACAAGCGAATGGTTTAAATGAGGATTCAATTAAAATATTAGAAAAGTATGAAATTTCTATTGATAACCAATTAAAGGATATTATTAAAAAAAATACATTACCAAAATTAAATAAATCTCCTGAATATATGCTTGCAACCCCAATGATAGCTCTAAAAAAAGCTGCTGAAGCCGCTAAAAAACAAGATTTCATCCCTATCATTATTTCAGATTCACTTGAGGGAGAATCTAAAATTGAAGGAAAAAAAATGGCTGAATTAGCAATGAAAATTAAAAAAGAAAAAAAATATAAAGATATTACCCTACAGAAACCAATATTACTTTTATCTGGTGGAGAAACTACTGTAACAATTAAGGGTAATGGTAAAGGAGGTAGAAATACAGAGTTTATGCTATCAATGGCAATTCACTTAAAAAATGCGAATGGTATAAATTGCCTTGCAATTGATACAGATGGGATTGATGGTATTGAGGATAACGCTGGTGCATACGTCTCAGAAGAAACTCTAAAAAAAGCATCCTTGATGAAAATGAAACCAATGAGTTTTTTAAATGCTAATAACTCATATGAGTTTTTTAAAAAAATTGACGATTTGATTTTTACTTCACCTACCTTAACAAATGTAAATGACTTTAGAGCTGTTTTAATTCAACCTTAGATTTAGTTATGATTTTGGAGATGTCTTAGCAAAACCTGGAAGTTTTGATGACATATTATCAAACCATTGACTTAATTTTGACCTGTTTAATTTCCAGTCTCTTACATTCCTAAATGACATATAATCAAGCGCAGTGACTAGCGCAATATTTGCTGCATCAAATCCTATGGGGTTTGACCAATTAATAATATCAATTTCTAAATAATCTAATGTTCTGTCTATTTTACCTATTTGTAAGTCTAACCATAATTTTGAAGGTGTCTCACCTCCTGCATATCTCTCTGAATAAACTACAAGAAGGGATGCATCTGTTAACCCTTCAGCAAGAGCCGATCTTCTCAGTATTATATCTCTTTCAGAGCCATATTCAGGTATTAATTTACCTCCTAATTTATTTAAATGCTCTACTATTACTCTACTATCAAATAAAAAATCTCCATTATCTTTTTGAAGGACTGGGATTTTCCCGAGAGGATTTTTACTCCTCAATAATTTGTCATATTCAGTACCTGAATCTACAAGTTCTATATCATCTTGAATTCCAGCCCTGTAAGCTGATAATAGAACCTTACGTACATATGGGGAAGCTGGA
>CACHVW010000099.1 GCA_902583415.1 uncultured SAR116 cluster alpha proteobacterium
TGGAAAATTACCTGGCATATTTTACAACACAGGACACGGGCACCTTGGATGGACACTTAGCGCATTTACGTCCCAACAAATTTCAGATCATATAATGAGAAAGGATAATGTCTTAAACTAATTTTATATATCTAAATTACTAACTTTAAGAGCGTTATCTTGAATAAATGTTCTTCTATGCTCTACAGCTTCACCCATCAATGTTGAAAAGGTTTCTTCTGCATCACCCTCATTTTCAACTTTAACTTGCAGTAAAAATCTTGCATTTGGGTCAAGTGTTGTCTCCCAAAGTTGAACTGGATTCATCTCACCTAAACCTTTATATCTGTTTACTTGAGATCCCTTTTTCCCAAGATTGGTTATCTTAGTAGCCAAATCCAGTGGATCTTTTATTTCATAATTTTCTTCATTAGAGGTGAAAACACACTTTTGAGAAAAATAATTGTTTAAAAACTCTTTTGCATTATCAAGGATATTTATTTCATCAGAATTCAAATCATCTTCACCCATGACAAAAATATCTTTAACACCCCTATTGATCCTAGAAATTTCAATAAATTTTTTTTCATAATTATTATTTTTATAAGTATATTTTGAAGACCATTCATTATTCGAATGTGCTAGAACTTGATTTAATCTTTGAGTAATTTTTGTTAAATTATTTTCATTATCAAACATATTTTGATTTAAAATACCTAAAATAGCTAGCTGAGATAAAATTTGTGGAAAACCTAATTTTTTTGCAAGATTTTCTATTATCCTTTTTATGTTTATGCATTTCTCAACTGAAATCTTCAAATCCTCGCCATATATTGTCTCATTGTCTCCTATTGATAAAGAGACATCTTTAATACCTGATTCAATAAGATAATCATCTAAAGCAAGTTGATCTTTCAAATAAACTTCAGATTTACCTTGCTTAGCTCTAAATAGGGGTGGTTGTGCTATATATAAATATCCAGCATCTACAAGTGGCCTCATATGTCTAAAGAAAAATGTCAAAAGTAATGTTCTTATATGACTTCCATCTACATCTGCATCAGTCATAATAATTATTTTATGATATCTTGCTTTTTCAACATTAATCTCAGAGTTGCCAACTCCTGCTCCGATAGCAGTAATTAATGTACCAATTTCAGCTGATGAAAGCATTTTATCTAATCTAGCCCGTTCTACATTTAAAATTTTTCCTCTTAAGGGCAGAATTGCTTGGTTAGATCTATCTCTACCTTGTTTTGCAGAACCTCCGGCAGAGTCACCTTCTACTAAAAATATTTCAGATTTTGCTGGATCTTTTTCCTGGCAGTCAGCTAATTTTCCAGGTAAACTCGCAATATCCATAACACCTTTTCTTCTAGTAAGTTCACGTGCTTTTTTTGCTGCCTCACGTGCACTTGCTGCCTCAAATGCTTTAGTAACTATTTTCTTAGCTTCTGTTGGGTGTTCATCAAACCACTGACCCAATGATTCTGAAACCAATTGTTCAACAACTGGACGTACTTCACTAGATACTAATTTATCTTTTGTTTGACTGGAAAACTTAGGGTCGGGTATCTTCAGAGACAAAACGGTTGTTAGACCTTCTCTACAATCTTCTCCAGATAATTGAATTTTTTCTTTCTTTGCTATGCCAGAATTAATAGAATAATTATTTATTACCCTTGTTAAAGCTGCTCTGAAGCCTGCTAAATGTGTTCCACCGTCTCTTTGAGGAATATTGTTTGTAAAACAAAGAGTGGTTTCATGATAACCATCTGTCCACTCAAGAGAAATGTCTACTGTAATGCCGTCTTTTTCATGCGTCGTAGCTATTACATCATGTATTGCATTTCTAGATCTATTAAGATACTTAGTATATGCTTTAAGTCCACCTTCGTAAAAAAACGAGACCTTCTTATCTTCTCTTTCTCTATGATCTATAAGTTCAATATGTACACCACTATTTAAAAATGCTAATTCTCGAATTCTATGTTCTAGGGTTGAGTAATCAAAAATACAGTTTGAAAAAGTTTCTTCACTTGGTTTAAAATTAATTTCGGTACCAGTTTTGTTTATTTTTTCTCCAGTTACCTTTAAACGTTCTTTTGCTACACCATTTTGAAAAATAATTTCGTGCACCTGATTATTTCTAAAAATTTTCAGACTCAAATTTTCTGATAAGGCATTTACAACTGAAATACCTACGCCGTGCAGCCCTCCTGAAACTTTATATGAGTTATTATCAAATTTACCTCCAGCATGTAGTTGAGTCATTATTACTTCAGCTGCTGAAATTCCTTCTTCAGGATGAATATCAATTGGTATCCCTCTACCATTATCAATAATAGTAACAGATCCATCACTCAACAATTTAACTTGAATAAGATCACAATAACCTGCGAGAGATTCGTCGATTGAATTATCTAAAACTTCATAAACCATGTGATGTAATCCAGAACCGTCGTCAGTGTCACCTATATACATTCCGGGTCTTTTTCTTACTGCATCTAAACCCTTTAAAACTTTTATTGACTCAGCATCATAGTTATTATTATTTAAGTCTAAGTCATTTTCAGACATTTAAATATCTCCATATCTATAGTGATAATTACCATCAAAATTTTCCTTAATCTCTTGAAGATTAATTTTGTCAATGAAACTTGGATATTCCGAAAATGCATCTA
>CACHVW010000100.1 GCA_902583415.1 uncultured SAR116 cluster alpha proteobacterium
AATGGCGATGAACTTATAAAAAATTATGTAAAAGGTTCATCTACACAAGCTAAAATATTAGATATAGATATTGAAAAAGAAAGAATTTCTCTTGGTATTAAACAGCTTACCGAAGATATTACTGCTACTGAAATTGACAATATAAGAAAAGGATCAACAGTTACTTGTACAATTGCTGAAATAACAGAAAATGGTTTAGAAGTCAGTGTAGGTGATAATTTAAAAGGTTTTATTAAGAAAAATGACTTATCACGTGAGAGAGCAGATCAAAAGACAGATCGTTACGGAGTTGGTGATAAGGTTGATGCTACAGTTACAAATATTGACAAAAAGACAAGAAAAATTTCTCTTTCAATAAAAGCTAGAGAAATCGAAGAAGAAAAGAAAGCCATGGCAGAGTATGGGTCATCAGATAGCGGAGCTAGTTTAGGTGATATTTTAGGGGCGGCACTGGCTAAAAAAGATGAAAAATCTTCATAAAAAGGTGTTAAATTGAATAAATCTGACTTAATAATTAAAATTGCTAACCTAAATCCTAGTATTTATCAAAAAGATGCGAATAAGATTGTAAACGTATTTTTTGGTACTATAACTAAAGCGCTCTCTAGAAATGAAAGGGTAGAATTACGTGGGTTTGGCGTGTTCGATGTTAAAAAAAGAAAAGCACGGATTGCTAGAAATCCAAAAAATGGTGCTGCAGTTGCAGTTCCAGAAAAAAATGTCCCCTTTTTCAGAATGGGTAAGGGTATGAAAGACCGTTTAAATAAATAACTTTATTCTTGAATTTTCTTTTACTTAAAAGATAACTTATTTAAAATGAACAATCCATTTGAAATAAAAGTGTGTGGAATAAATGATAAAATTTCAATGAACACAGCACTTAAATGTAAAGCCGACTATGTTGGATTAGTTTTTTACCCAAATTCACCTCGAAACGTCTCAATTAATCTATCCAGAGAATTACTTCAATTAAGAAATAAAATCACTAAAATAGTTGCATTAATTGTTGACCCATACGATGATTTTTTATTTGAATTAAAAAAAAAAATAAAACCTGACTATTTTCAACTTCATGGAAATGAGGATCCAAACAGGTGTATGGATATTAAAAAAAAATTTAATATTCCTTTAATAAAAGGTGTAAATGTTAATAATAAATTAAATCTAATACAAGTAACCTCTGATTTTGAAGATATTTGTGATATTTTGCTATTTGATGCTCCATCTGAAGCTTTACCAGGTGGTAATGGGAAAAAGTTTGATTGGGATATTCTTAAGGATTTTAAATCACAAAAAAAATGGATGCTTGCAGGGGGTTTAAACATAGAAAATATACAGAAAGCCATGGATATTACTAAAGCACCTGCAATAGATATATCTTCTGGTCTAGAAATTATGAAGGGTGTTAAAGATCCAAGATTAATAGAAAATTTTATAATAAAGTGTAAAGAATTGTAATGGATAACTTATGTCGAACTTAAATTTAAATAGCTTAAAAACTGGTCCAGATGCTTACGGTAAATTTGGTATTCATGGTGGAAGATTTGTTGCTGAAACCCTTATGCCATTAATTTTAGATGTAGAAAATGCTTATGAAAAAGCAATAAAAGATCAATCTTTTATAAATGAGTTAGATATGTATAGAAGAGATTATATTGGAAGACCTAGTCCACTATATTTTGCAGAGAGACTCACCGAACATTTTGGTGGAGCTAAAATTTATTTAAAAAGAGATGAACTCAATCATACTGGAGCCCATAAAATTAATAATGTTATTGGGCAAATATTATTAGCTAAAAAAATGGGTAAAAACAAGATTATTGCTGAAACTGGGGCAGGTCAACATGGTGTTGCAACTGCCACAGCATGCGCCTTATTTGGTTTTGAGTGTGAAGTCTTTATGGGTGCGAAAGATATCGAGCGTCAAAAGCCAAACGTTCAAAGAATGCAATTATTAGGTGCAAAAATAAATCCAGTTACATCTGGTACGGGTACATTAAAAGATGCAATGAATGACGCCTTAAGATTCTGGGTAACTAATGCAAATACTCATTTCTATATTATTGGGACTGCAGCCGGACCACACCCATATCCTAAAATGGTAAGAGATTTTCAATCTATCATAGGTGAAGAAGCAAAGAATCAAATTTTAGAAAAGGAAAACAAACTTCCAAATGCTTTAGTTGCTTGCATTGGAGGAGGATCAAATGCACTAGGCTTGTTTCATCCTTTCCTTGATGACAAAGAAGTTGAAATATTTGGTGTAGAGGCAGCAGGTAAGGGATTAAACTCCAGTCAGCATGCTGCTTCACTTACTGCTGGTAGTCCAGGAGTGCTTCATGGTAATAGAACTTACTTACTTCAAGATGATGATGGACAAATAATTGATGCTCACTCAATATCTGCAGGTTTGGATTATCCTGGTATTGGACCGGAACATTCGTGGCTTCATGATATTGGTAGAATTAAATATTTATCAACTACAGATGAACAGAGTTTAGCAGCTTTTAAGTTATGTAGTAGTTTAGAAGGTATAATACCAGCTCTCGAACCTGCTCATGCCTTACATATTACAGGGAAACTTGCTGCAGAAAGAAAAGGCCAAATTATAATTATGAATATGTGTGGTAGGGGAGACAAAGATTTGTCGGCTGTC
>CACHVW010000101.1 GCA_902583415.1 uncultured SAR116 cluster alpha proteobacterium
AGAATAACCTAACTCAAGCACATATCTAGTATAAGCTATATTTTCATTCTGCTCATCTGTAATTTCTAAATCAGTTTTAGAAATTCCATATTCATTACACAAATTAATGTGAAGTTGCATTTCAAAATTAATGAGGTCGTTAACTGTGCTTGCAGAAATTTTCATTTCATCTAAGTTGTCTGATTTTAGAACCGCTAAAGACCAGGCTTTAGAAAATTGAATAAGAAAAAGGTAGTCTTGTTTTAAATAGTTTAAAAAATAATTCTTTTTTAATGTGCCTTCTGATAATTTTTTTAAAAAATCATGTTGAGTATATAGCAACCAATTTGATAAATTTTTTTCTCTTAAATTATTAAAAATTACTCCATACGCCATAACTTAATCCTTATAAGTTTAAAAAAATTAAAAAATTTAAGCAGCTAAAAACTTTTGCCACCAATCTTTATAGGTAAGAATTTCTTTTGGATATAAATTTTGCCAGGAATTGCCTTTTATAGAAATTCGTTTTTGTTTATCAACTAACCTTTCAGTTAGAACCTGTTTTTTTACAACATCAAGATTTTCTAAATCATTGATATATTTTTTCATGCCTGTCATTTGAGGTGTAAAACCATATTTATCAAGTAATCTTATACCAAACCATGGTGAAAGGTATAAATCCATTAATTTATAAAAATTTTTCTGCTGTCCTCTTTTTTGACCACCTTTAGTAAACATCCAAATATTATTCCATGATAAATGACCTTCTTTCATGACACCATATTTTATATCCGTTCCTTTTGTTTGTGCATAAATTGCCATAGGCTCCCAACAAGAAGATACTAAGACTTCTCCATTTGCAAGCAACTCTACACCATCATCAAAACTCTCCCATATTTTTTTAAACTGCCCTCTCTTTTTCATTTTAATTAAAAAATCACAAACGCCTTTGATTTCATCTTTTGTCATGTTCGATGGATTTTGTATGTCTTGCTTATTAGATTGTTTTAAATAAATTGCAGTTATAGTGAAAGTAGGTCCTAAACTACTTTGTATTGATGAATAGCCTTTGAATTGACTATCAAATAATGCTTCCCATGTATTAATATCTTCTCCTATTTTTGTTTTATTATAAGCTAATGAATCAGTATTTGATAAATATGGTACACCTACAATATCACCTTCTTTATTTCTTATACTGTCTGAATACTCAATATTTTTTTCATACTCAGGAATTATATTTTTCCAATTTTTAATATTAGATATATCTAAAGTTTCAATAAGATTGTTTTTGAATAAGACGTCCTCTTGATTACCACCATTGTCAGTTACAGCATCGTAAAGTTTAATTCCATCACCTTTTGAAAATAATTTAATTAATTCGTCAGCTGATCCTCTTTTTTCATAAAAAGAAATTGGAACATCTGCTTCAACTGACATCTCGTTCCAAGTTTTTGTTACCTTAGCAATATTAATTGTTAAAATTTTAAGGGCTTCGTTTGCAAATACACTTTTATTGAATAAATGATTTAAACAAAGAAATGATGATAAATATGTACAATTTTTAATTAAATCTCGTCTATGCATTTTAAATCAATATTTGTAGTTAATTATTTATAAATGATCACTATAATCGTTTTACAATATTTACAAATTATTTATCAAGAAAGTTTAACGGTAAACCTTCTCTGTCCCATTTCACTTCAAGGAGTTGGCCTTGATATGATGCAGTTATATAAGCTGTTTTTAAATCTTTTGAACCAAAACATATATTTGTAATATATGGATCATCAAATTTTATAAACTCTACTAAGTCTCCACTTGGAGAAATAACCGATATACCACCGTTAAACAGTGTTCCCACACAAATATTTCCATTTTTTTCTACAGCAAGAGAGTCAAATCTTTTAATACCGCCCTCATTATTTAATAATTTGCCACCATTAATTGAGTGTGGAAAGTCAATTTTATTAATTTCACCTTCTCCAATTATATCAAATCCATATAACTTGCCACCTTCCGTTTCTGCAACGTAAACAGTTTTTTCATCAGGTGAAAGACCAATTCCGTTTGGTGTCATAATAGGATGGATTACTTCTTTGATATGCGATCCATCAGATTTTGCCCAATAAATTGAACCCCTATCCATGTCTCTTTCTCTTTGTTTACCCAAATCTGTAAACCAAAAATTTCCTTCTTTATCAAAAACAATATCATTCGGGCCTTTTAGTGAAATCCCATTACATTCTTCATACAGTGTTTCAAACTGTCCAGTTTCAAGATTTACCTTTTGAATTTTTCCTCCGGAATATGATTTAGACTGCAATATTGGCCTCATCCCTGCTGGCTTTGAATTTATTTCCCATTCAAACCCACCATTATTACACACATAACATTGACCGTCTGGCCCAATAGCTGCACCATTTGGACCACCTCCTAAATTAGCAATAACTTCAACATTTCCAGCTGATTTAACTTTACTTAATGTACCTCTAGCGATTTCAACTAAAATTATTGATCCATCATTCATATAAATTGGACCTTCAGGAAATTTTAGATTTTCAGCTAATATATTGTATTCTTTTTTAACCATACATTCTTTTCTTTATAGTTTAGA
>CACHVW010000102.1 GCA_902583415.1 uncultured SAR116 cluster alpha proteobacterium
TATATATAATCCTATATGCTGTGATTTTAGTTAGTACTATGGACATTTTTGCATATTTAGGAGGTAAGTTATTTGGTAAAAGAAAAATAATTCCTGCGATAAGCAAGGGCAAAACGATTGAAGGTACTTTTATTGGGCTATCTTTTACTATTTTCGTTTCTTATTTCATCAAGGACTTAATGAACTTTAACGTTGTATATTCTTTAATTTATGGCTTTTTTATAGGTATTCTGGCTTTTTCTGGAGATCTTTTAGAGTCTGCTTTTAAAAGAAAAATAGGAGTAAAGGATAGTGGAAAGTTAATCCCTGGACATGGAGGTTTAATGGATAGATTTGATGGATATTTTTTAGTAATACCTTTTTTATATATATATCTATTAATTGAAAACTTTGATAATGGATATTAAAAAAAACATTATATTGTTAGGAGTAACTGGTTCTATAGGTGAATCTTCTTTGCGGTTGTTAAGAAAAAATAAAGAAAGATTTAATCTTATTGGTGTTTCTGCTCATAACAACGCAGAATTGCTAAGTAAAATAGTTAATGAATTTGATGTTCCTAATGTTGTGTTATCTGATCCCAAAAATGCTAAATCATATTTTGGCAAAAACGAATTACATGTAGGGCAGTCTAGTTTAATTGAATTAGCAAAGATAAATTGTGACATTGTAATTTCAGGAATAATTGGAATGTCGGGTTTATACCCAGCATTTGCTGCAATCAGTGTTGGAAACAATCTTGCTATAGCAAATAAAGAAACACTAGTATCTGCTGGTAAAATTTTTATGGAAAAAAGTAACGAAAATAAAGTTAGAATCTTGCCAGTGGATTCTGAGCATAGCGCAATATTTCAATGTCTAGAAAATAATAATATCGCTAATGTTGATTTTATTACCCTTACTGCATCAGGAGGTCCTTTTTTAAATATGCCAATTGAAAATTTTAAAAATATTAAACCAAAAGATGCAATAAAACACCCTGTTTGGAAAATGGGAAAAAAGATATCAGTTGATAGCGCTACTATGTTTAATAAAGCATTAGAAATTATTGAAGCTTCCGTGCTTTTTAATATTAAAAGTAATAAAATTGAAGTTACAGTGCATCCTGAACATATTATTCATGGTTTAGTTCATTATAAAGATGGATCAATTTTAGCAAACTTAGGTTTTCCTGATATGATAACACCATTAAGTGTTGCTCTTAACTGGCCTGATAGAATAGATTTAAATCTAAAAAAATTGTCATTAAACAATATTGGTAATCTAAATTTTTTTGAACCTGATTTTAAAAAATTCCCAGGATTAAAATTAGGTTGGGAAGTGCTTGATAGTTCTAGTTGTTCTCCCGTTGTTCTAAATGCTTCAAATGAAATTGCTGTTGATGCTTTCTTGAACAATAAAGTTAAATTTATAGATATATATAATATTGTTTACGAAACTCTAAATGTTTGCAAACCATCTCATCCCAAAAATATTGATGATATAATTGAAATTGATAATGTAGCAAGAAAGAAGACATTAAATATAATTAAAAGGAAATTTTATAAATGATTGAAAGTGGTTTTTTTGCTTCATTGATTGGTTTTTTTATTGTTTTAACCCCTTTGATATTTTTTCATGAACTCGGGCATTATTTTGCCGCCAAAAAGTCTGGAGTAAGCGTAGAGGCTTTCTCAATTGGTTTTGGACCTGAAATATTTGGTTATACTGACAAAAATAATACTAGGTGGAAGTTTTCTATAATTCCATTAGGTGGTTATGTAAAAATGAAAGGTGAACTTATAAATTTTACAAAAGAAAATAACAATAACTTATTGGAAAAAGATACTTTTTTGCAAGCAAATTTATTTTCTAGATTTTTAATTGTTTTGTCTGGCCCACTAGCTAATTTAATTTTAGGATTATTACTAATTACTAGTCTTTATTATTTTAATGGAAGATATGTATCTCCACCGATTATAAATGAAGTATTAGATACTAAACCAGCTAAAATGGCTGGGATAATCTCTGGAGATAAAGTTATAAGTATAAATAATGAGAAAATCAAAAATTTTTCTGATATAAAAAAAATTGTTGAAAAAAATCCTAAAAATAATCTTTTTTTTGAAATTTTAAGAAATGAGAATGTTTTTTATATTAATATTGTACCTGATGAATTTTATGAAAAAAATTCAAAAAAAATATTGGGAAGGATTGGTGTTACTGCAGCTCCATCTGAATTAATTACATTATCCTTTTTACCTGCTTTAAAGTTTGGAGTTTTGGATTCCATGAATATGACTCTTGAGTGGTTAAAAGGTCTAAAAGCTCTATTATCATTTGAAGTTGAAAAAAAAGCCATAAATTAAAGAATATACAACGTTAAAGTTCATTAAGTCCTTGATGAAATAAGAAACGAAAATAGTAAAAGATAGCCCAATAAAAGTACCTTCAATCGTTTTGCCCTTGCTTATCGCAGGAATTATTTTTCTTTTACCAAATAACTTACCTCCTAAATATGCAAAAATGTCCATAGTACTAACTAAAATCACAGCATATAGGATTATATATA
>CACHVW010000103.1 GCA_902583415.1 uncultured SAR116 cluster alpha proteobacterium
AGCTAAATGATAATATTTACCATGACCATTAAATTTATTATCTTTAAATTCTCCAACATATTTTCTTTTAGATGATATAACTGTTCCAAAACAATTATGCTTTCTGCCAATTGTTGGACAATTTGGAAGCTTACTATTAGTAGTTTTGCGTATCTCAGAATTACTTTTAGAAGAAGCCTTAACCACATTAATGTTTTCACATTTATAATTTCTAAATTTTATTTCTTTTAAGATTGCTTCGTATAATTCCTTACTTACATTTTTCTTATCTTCCCAATTTTTAAAATTGCTACATAATTGCGAAGAACTTAATCTTTTTACCATGCATTTTTGTTTGTCAGAAAATGCTAATAAACACTCAACATTACCTTTTTCATAATTTAGAGTTGATGCAACATCTTTAACAGCATTGCATCCTACAAGAAAACATAATGTAATTAGAATATTTACAATATTTCTAATTTTAAAAATCATAACCCAACAACAATTTTTTTATTCTCTAAAATATTGAAACACAGCCACTAAGCATAAATAAAGATGTTATTAAAAATAATGACTTTATAATTAGTTTTTTCATATCAAATACCTTTTGTATTTACCTTTACTATTTTAAAATTATTATCATCAAATACAGTAAGCTCTTCAATCAATTCTTTTAGTCTTTTCCTTTTTTTTATTACATAACTTTCTTGATCAGATAATCTTTGAAGAGCATTGTATGCATTATTAGCCATCTTAAAATCTTTTACTAAAAGAGAACTTGTACCTGCAGAGTAAAAGTAATCAGCTGCTTTTCTATTAATTCCTTGATTTTCTAATAGCAAACCTGAATTAAAATAAGCATAACTGTTTTTATTGTTAATTGAGATTGCTTTATTATAAGAAGCAAGTGCTTTATCTAGTTGATTTAATTTCGTGTAGGCATAACCCAAACCATTAAGATAATTGTCATCAATTTTTATAGCAATTGCATCTAGAAACGTTGATGCTGCATTTTCATATTCATTTAACATTAATTGTGAACGACCTTTTAGAAACAATAATTCATGATTATTTTCATTTGATTTTAAATTTTTATTGATTAAATCAATCGCCTCTCCATAATGACCAGAAGCAAACAAAATTTCTGGTGAGTTTTCTTTTTTAGTTATTTTTTTACTAGTTTTACTTTTAGGTATGGAAGAATATTTTAATTGATTTTTATTTTTTACGTTTGTCTTTTCAGGAAGAGTTTTTAAAATACGCCTTACAACAGTATCTATCATCTGAAAAGCAATTTCCTCTTCTGTATTACTTGAGGCTGTAAAAAAACCTGTTGCTAAACCAATTGGAGAAAAAGGAACAGAGCCTGCTCTTGATTTTGCTGTATGACTAGCTTTCCAGAGTATTTGGTTATTTTTATCTTTTAAAAATAAAGTAAGACCAACATTTGTAGATGAATAGGCTAGATAAAAATCGTTTTTAAACTCTGTTATTGTTCCTTCTATTAAAGCATCACAGTCTAAATTTTTAAGGATTAATTGATTGGTATTTGAAGATTTCATAACAAAGGCTACTTTATGAAGCTCAATGTCCTGATAGTTTTTAGGTGACAAGTGACCGTAGATTGCATGTCTGATTAAAGTGATTTTATCTAATGACTTATATTCACTGGCATCAGAATTATCTTTGATTTTTCCAATAGCTATACAATTAATATTATTTGGGTTAAAATTTTCTGAGAGAGAATACTGAACTTGAGGTAATATATTTTGGGATTGACTAAAATTGTTAACCTTAGAATATTTTGGTGTTTGGCATGAACTCAACAAAAAACACAAAAGTATTGTATTAAGAAGATTGTAACCAACTCGTTTAAAGGTCATTATATGTCCAACTATAAATTTTTAACCCTAATTATATCACTCTTTACGTTATTATGCTTCAGTATCAAAGTACATGCAATTACTGAAAATCAATTTTTAGTTATAAACAAACTAATAGATGAAGAGAATATAGATAAAGCGTTTTCAGATTTAAAAGTTCTTCAAAAAAGTGAAACTAAATTATCTGCTCGTACCCAGATTTTAATTGGCAAAATTTACCTAGCATTAGAACAGCCTGCAAAAGCATTTGGTTTCTTTGAACAAGCAACTTTTACTTCTGTATCAACTGATGACTTGGCTTACGCTGGAATGTCAATGTCTGCTATTAAACTTGGTAATTTGTCCGATGCTAAAACATATGCTGAAAAAGCTCTTAATGAAAACCCGGACCTAGTTGAAGCTAAATTAGCGCTTGGTTTAGTTTTTACAGATTATGGTCAAATGAAAAAAGCAGAAACATATTTTAAAAAGGCTATTCTTGCTAGCCGAAATTCACTTATGTCTGTGCGAGCTTACGCAAGTTCTAAAATGAGACAAGGAAAACATAAAGAGGCTAGAGACATATTAACAAATGCATTGCTAGAGCAAAAATCGGATGCACCTACAACTGATTTGCTTGGCAAACTTTTTTGGATAGAAGGTAATATTAAAGAGGCGGTTAGATTAAGAAGTGAAGCT
>CACHVW010000104.1 GCA_902583415.1 uncultured SAR116 cluster alpha proteobacterium
GAAAGATACACCTGTTAATGATGGCTTGGTTGGTGAAATAGTTGTAAGACCAAAACAACCCTTTGGTTTTATGTCTGGTTATTTAGGAATGCCAGAGAAAACTGTAGAAAGTTGGCGAAATTTCTGGTTTCATACTGGTGATGCAGGGATTAGAGAAAAGTCAGGACATTTTGTTTTTGTGGATAGAATTAAAGATTGCATTAGAAGAAGAGGTGAAAATATTTCATCATACGAAGTTGAACAAGCTTTTTTAGAAATTCCTTTTATTACAGAAGCAGCTGCATATGCAATTTCAGCTGATGGAGGTGAGGGAATGGAAGATGAAGTAATGGTAGCCTTGATGATTGATAATAAAACCAATATAGATTTTGATGAATTACTTGAAAAAACTAAAATAAACTTAGCCAAGTTTGCCATACCCAAATATATAAGAGTAATGAAAGAATTTCCAAAAACACAAACAGGTAAGATCCAAAAAAACAAGCTAAGAGAAGAAGGGGTTACTTTAGATACTTGGCAAAATAAAAATATTTAATTATCATAAATTAAAATAAAAATATAAAGGGGTCAGAATGGCTAATAATAAATTTCAAGGTTGCTGGCCTGTAGCTCCAACACCTTTTAAAGACAATGGTGAACTCGACATAGAAGGCATGAAAAGAGTTCTAGATTGCATGGTGGATCAAAATGTTGATGGCATTTGTATATTAGCGAATTACTCCGAGCAGTTTTTGTTATCAGATGATGAAAGAGAGATTTTAACTAGATTATGTATTGAACACGTATCAGGCAGAGTTCCTATAATCACAACTGTAAGTCATTTCTCAACAGATATTGCACTTTCACGTGCTAAATTAGTTAAAGAACTTGGTGGCGAAATGCTCATGATGATGCCCCCATATCATGGTGCTTTAATGAGAGGAACGTCTCAACAAACATTTGAACAATTTGCAAAAGTAGGTGAAGCAGGAGTAACCATTATGGTTCAAGACGCACCGTTATCAGGAGTTGATTTGTCTGTTCCTCTTTTAATTAAAATGGCTAAAGAAATAGAAACAGTAAAATGTTTTAAAATAGAGTGTGCACAGGCAGCTTCTAAATTACGAAAACTCGTAGTTGAAGGTGGTGATGTTATTGAAGGACCATTTGACGGTGAAGAAGGAATAACATTGTTTGCTGATTTAGAAGCTGGTGCAACTGGTAACATGAGTTCTGCAATGATACCAGACTTAATTAAACCAGTGGTTTTAGATTATTTGGCTGGAGAATTCGATAAATCTGAGGATAAATATAATAATATTTTACCTTTAATTAATTATGAAAATAGGCAATGTGGGTTTAGAGCAACTAAAGTAATAATGAAGGAAGGGGGTGTAATTAATTCAGATTTCTGTAGACATCCAATTTCACCTTTAGAGGAGCAAACAAAAGCAGGATTAATCAAATTAGTTAAGAAATATGATCCAATCGCTTTAAGTTGGGGAAAATAAAAAAACTTATAAAATAATATTGGAGGAACTATTGCCCTACACTTTAGATGATTTAGTCCAAGATATTAAAGAAATTATTAATACTGAAAAAATGCCAAATGGGTCAGATAAAATTTGCTATTTTGTTTCAAAAGCACTTATGGATCAGAATTTTATAATTGATAATCTTCCTGATAGAGCTGATGGTGAATTACCTAGGCAAATACTTTATGAAGATAAAGACACAGGTTTTTGTGTCTGTGGACATGTCCATGATAATGAAGCGATAGGAAGCCCTCATGACCATGGATCAAGCTGGGCCATTTATGGACAAGCTTCAGGCGAAACAGAAATGACTGATTGGGAAATTGTAGAAAAAAATAATTCAGATGATGTTGTAAATGTTAAACCAAAAAAAACATATATTATGAAAGCTGGTGATGTGCATTTTTATGATGTAGGACATGTCCATTCACCAGTTAGAAAGTATCCTGTTAGATTATTAAGGATTGAAGGGGCTAATTTGGATAATATAAAAAGATCTAATATTAAAGTAATTACCTAAAAAATCCCCTTTCTTCTTCATCCATGTTTTTTATTAAATCCGTTTCCCATTTTAAGTAACTTTTTGCGTGCTCTTTGTTTCCTTGATGACGAAGGTGGGTATGAAAATTAAAATCAATAAATTTTTCATCCAACTCAACTTCTGTTGTATCAATATAATCCAGATAATGTTCAACGTCTGTTTCATTCCAATGATATATTTGAACAACAAACTTTGGATCTTTTTCTTGAAGATCACTTACAATTAGACTTGCTTTAGGTAAATTATCGGTAATTAGAATGATAGATTTGTGAGAGCGCGTCATCTCTTTTTTTATTATTAATCTATTGGTCCAAACTGACTTCTTTATTCTTTTTTTGCAATAATCAAAGCTGTTTCGAATATCAAAGATAGGAGTATCTTTAAAATTTTTTAAATTCTTTAATTTAATTAAATTTATTGGGTTA
>CACHVW010000105.1 GCA_902583415.1 uncultured SAR116 cluster alpha proteobacterium
GATTTCAGTAACTTTTAAAAAAAAAGAAAAAAAATTAAAATGTAGTCTTTACTAACATAATTACTCTGCGGTATATTTAACAAATCAAATGATTGAGAGTTCATTTGTGTGGTTACATTGTCCAAGATAAAACTATGCTGAAACTGGTTTACGTAGGCTACCAGTTCTCATCAAAGCGACGCTTCAAAAATATTTTATTAATCAAATAAGGAGCTTTGCTATGAGCAATTTAAATATAATTCCACGTAAAGAAATATGTAAGCAAATAGGTGTAAGTCGAGACACACTAAAGAATTGGATAAGAAAAAGAAACTTTCCTAAACCTTTAAATTCTTCTGGTAGGGAACCCCTTTTTGATGAGCTTTGTGTAAAGGAATGGCTTTTAAATAATAATAAAGATAGCAACAAGGGAGACTTATAATGGAAAATCTCTCTGATATGACTATTGAAAAATTTCAAAAACTATTCACTGGCTTCACAAAAGCTTATGGAACTTTTGAGATAAACAAATCAAACAATGATAAAAAAAAGAAGGGTAGAGCACTTACAGTAAGGAAGAAAATTAATTTTGAACACTATAAAAAACATCTTTATGGTGAACAAGGGATAGGTGTGGTTCCTATCAAAGATGATAATCATAATATCGTATTTTGTGCTTTAGATATAGATGATTATAATTTACCTCAAGAGGATCTATTAAAAAGAATAAATGAAAGTAAAATTCCTTTTCTTACCTGCTTGAGCAAGTCGGGTGGATATCACTTATATCTATTCTTTGTAGAAGACACTTCAGCACAATTAATCCAAAAACCACTTCGTAAAATAGCTAAATATTTAGGTTATCCAAATTGTGAGATATTTCCTAAACAAGAAAAAAGGTTGAAACCTAGTAATGGAGAGACAGAACAAATTGGTAATTGGATCAATTTACCGTACTTTTCTGGTAATAATTCTACCAGAACATGCGTGCAGTTGGAAAAGCACTTAGAGCTGGAAGATTTTTTACACCACGCTGAAAAAAGTAAAGTTTCGTTAAGCCAATTAATTAAATTATCCAATGAAATTCAGCTAGATGAAAATTTGGATGAGAACACATCATTTAATAAACTCTTAAAAAGTGAAGGACGTAATAGTTATCTTTTTAAATATGGATGCTCTTTAAGTAAAAGAGGGATAGAAGATATTGAAATAAGTAAAAAAATAAAAATTAAGAACATTGAAGCAAATGCAAACGATCATCCAAACTTTGCTCAGGGCCCTTTGGAAAATAGAGAGATAAGTATCATTATAAAGCAAGTTTTGAAATATCAGCCTGGAGATCTAGACGATGATACTTTAGAAGAGATGAATAAAAAACATGCAGTAGTTATGCTTCAGGGCAAGATCTTTGTTCTAAATAAAGACTTTGATCCCAGCATTAATACAAAATTAGTAACTTTTTCTACATTCACTGACTTCAAAAATAGATATTGTAACAAATATTCTTTCCTAGATGGGTCTAATAAATCGTTAGCACAATGTTGGCTTTCGTCATCCAAAAGAAAGACATATGATGGACTTATCTTTGATCCAGAAAAAAATCATAAGAATTTTTATAACCTTTACCAGGGGCTAGCTGTTGTCCCTAAAAAGGGGAAATGGAACAAGTTTAGAGACCATATTAACAATGTACTTGCTGCATCAGACGAAGAGTTAGGAAGTTATATAATCCATTGGATGGCAGATGCAATTCAAAACCCAACTGACAGGCCTGGTGTTGCGCTTGTTTTAAAAGGTAAACAAGGGACAGGTAAAGGAATTTTTGCTAGAGGTTTTGGATATTTGTTTGGCAATCATTTTCTTCACCTATTTCATGGTAGTCACTTAACTGGTCATTTTAATTCACATTTAAAAGATAAACTAATGATTTTTGCTGACGAAGCTGTTTAGGGTGGCGACAAAAAAGCTGAAGGAATGCTTAAAGGATTGATTACAGAACCATCAATACCTATTGAAATGAAAGGAAAAGATGTTTTTACTGTATCGAATTTTAGTAGAATAATTATTTCATCTAATAACGATTGGGTAGTTCCTGCAGGAGCAGAAGAACGACGTTTTTGTGTTATCGAACCAGGGGATTCTATGATGCAGAATTCTAACTATTTTAAGTCTATAAACGAAGAATTAAATAATGGAGGATATGAAGCAATGTTATATGATCTTCAAAATATAGATCTTGAAGGAATAGATTTAAGAAGATTCCCTAAAACAAATGCTCTTTCTATACAAAAATCAATTTAGTCTTCTGACGTAGAAAAATTTTGGGAAGATCGATTATATGATGGATCTACAATTAGTGATCAGGATGAATGGAAAAACTCAATCTTGTGCTATGATTTATATCAAGATTATATTTTATTCTCCAAAAAAATAGGAAATTCCAGACCTAAAACT
>CACHVW010000106.1 GCA_902583415.1 uncultured SAR116 cluster alpha proteobacterium
TATATGTGAAGTCACCTTTGCTACAATCAGAGGCCATGAAGTTAACGAAGGCTTTTTAGTTTCTTCAATGTTATTTGCCCTTACTTTGCCAGCTTCTACTCCTTTATGGCAAGTCGCTTTGGGAATTGCTTTTGGTATAGTTGTTGGAAAAGAGGTTTTTGGTGGAA
Organism: uncultured SAR116 cluster alpha proteobacterium; assembly: GCA_902583415.1. GTDB lineage: Bacteria > Pseudomonadota > Alphaproteobacteria > Puniceispirillales > Marisalimonadaceae > Marisalimonas. The sequence goes on from CACHVW010000106.1 coordinate 168, forward strand.
CTGGTAAGAACTTTTTAAATCCCGCGCTTACAGGACGTGCATTTTTGTATTTTGCTTATCCTGCTTACATGTCAGGTGACTCTATCTGGACACCTGTAGACGGATATTCAGGGGCTACCTCTTTAGGAATAGCGGCTGCCGAAGGTTATGAAAGTTTAAGTAATTACGGAATTACATGGGCAGATGCTTTTTTGGGAACAATTCAAGGATCTCTTGGTGAAACTTCAACTTTAGCTTGTGCTATAGGATTGCTATTCCTTCTTATGACAAAAATTGCCAATTATAGAATGGTTGTTGGTTGTCTTGCAGGGATGATATTTTTTTCTTCCTTTTTAAACTGGATAGGTTCAGATACAAACCCAATGTTTAGTATGCCATGGTATTGGCATCTTGTTATCGGTAGTTATGCGTTTGGGCTTGTATTTATGGTAACTGAACCAGTTTCAGGTAGCCATACAAACTTAGGTCGTTATATTTATGGAGCTTTAATTGGTTTTATGGTGGTAATGATAAGAGTATTAAATCCAGCATTTCCTGAGGGTATGATGCTTGCAATCTTATTTGGAAATATATTTGCGCCATTGATCGATCATTTTGTTGTAATGGCAAATTTAAAAAGAAGGACGAAGTTTAGTGTCTAATTCTATTAATATTTTTACTAAATTTAAAGAATTGCCAGTTGATGGCATGACTAAAACTATTGTTGTAGCAGTAAGTTTATGCCTTGTTTGTTCAATGGTAGTCTCATTTGCTGCTGTAAATTTAAAAAATATCCAAGAAATAAATAAAACAGTCGATAAACAAAAAAACATTTTGCAAGTGGCTGGGATATATTATGAAGGTATTGATGTTAAAAAAACTTTTTTATCTTTTGAGCCTGTTGTAGTTGATTTAAACACAGGTAAATTTACAAATAAATTTGATCCTATTACGTTTGATGATAAAGCTGCTGCTCTAGATCCAGAATTAAGTATATCTTTAAAAGATGATCCAGCTTCAATTGGTAGGAGAACAAACTTTGCAACAGTTTATCTTCTTAAAAAAGAAGATGGCTCATTAGACAAGATTATACTTCCAATTCATGGATATGGTTTGTGGTCAACTCTATATGGTTTTATAGCATTAGAAAAAAATTGTAATGATATATTTGGTCTCCAATTTTATCAACATGCAGAAACTCCAGGTTTAGGTGCGGAAGTTGATAATCCTAAATGGAAAGCACAATGGAAGGGTAAGAAACTTAATGATGATAATGGTAAGCTAATGATTACAGTTGCCAAAACGCAAAAAAACAAAGAACATCATATTGATGCATTAGCTGGAGCAACTCTTACTTCAAACGGTGTTGATAATTTAGTAAAATTTTGGATGGGAGAGTCTGGCTTTAAAAAATTCCTTAAAAATTTACAAAATGGAGCAGCTTAATGTCTCAAACTAGGAAACAACTACTTACTGATCCATTGGTAGATAACAACCCTATAACACTTCAGGTTTTAGGAATTTGTTCTGCTTTAGCAGTAACCTCTTCTTTGAATGTTGCATTTGTTATGTCATTAGCTGTGATAGCTGTTTGTGGATTTTCATCTCTATTTATATCCTTTTTAAGGCATTATATACCAAATTCTATAAGAATTATTGTCCAGATGGTGATTATTGCTTCTTTAGTGATATTGGTTGATCAAATAATAAAAGCTTATGCTTATGAAATTTCTAAAACATTATCAGTTTTTGTAGGTTTAATTATCACAAATTGTATTGTTATGGGAAGAGCAGAAGCTTTTGCAATGAAAAATAAACCATTTGATTCATTTATTGATGGTGTTGGTAATGGTCTTGGTTATAGCCTTTTATTAATGGGTGTAGGTGTAATACGCGAGCTTTTTGGTTCTGGCTCATTATTTGGTATAATGATTTTTGAACCTATAAGCAATGGAGGGTGGTATGTTCCAAACGGTTTATTACTTCTTCCTCCCTCAGCTTTTTTTATAATAGGATTCATGATTTGGGGTGTGAGAACATGGAAAAAGTCTCAGGTCGAAGCCCGTGAATATAAAATACAAACACTAGAGGAACATTAATGGAAGGCTTAATTTCATTAGCTGTGAAAGCAATTTTTGTAGAAAACTTAGCTCTATCCTTCTTTTTAGGAATGTGTACTTTTATTGCTGTATCAAAAAAAATATCAACTGC
>CACHVW010000107.1 GCA_902583415.1 uncultured SAR116 cluster alpha proteobacterium
TTAGGGCGATCGACCGCCTTCGTATACTTTTCTGAAGTCTTCAGATTAAGTTGCTTTAAAGCTTTTGTTATTAGCTTTTTGCTGGTGCTAGATGGAACTTTTCCATGACGTCCTACAAGATAATCAGCAATGCCAGGATAAAGAGAATGGTATTTGTCACGGCCTTCTAACTGATTCCAGAGTGATAGTGCAGCTTGACCAGTAGTATTTGCTGCATAAGGGGTAACTTGGGTTGGTTGGCCAAGATCTTCTAAAATTTCTGCTTGCATTTTATATATTGCAATCTGGATTTGGTCCCAATCAGCATGATGACCATCCACTCCTAAAAGACGTCCAAGATTCTCAACCAGTCCAGGTATTGATTTGAGTGTTGCAGACGCCCCACCAGGTGTGCGTGCGTAGTACATTGCTTCTACAAGTTTAGAATTATAACGTGACTCGAAATCACGATATTGAAAACGCAGCCCATAAAGGGAAGACATACTAGCCTTGATAGCATCGTTATTTAATTGTGGGGATTTTGTTGCAACTCTTTCATCAGGATAGTTCCTAATAAGGTTTAACATCTTGTTCATGCTTGGTTGCGCTGTTGACCCTGAAAGAGCTGGATGTTGTACATCCATTGTTATGTCCTTATTTAACTCCACTGCTGCCAGAACCGCAGCCATGTAACAGACAGGGGCCTCACCATAAGTGGAATGTGCATGAATGTTTACTTCATGGTCAGGAAAACGCTTATATAATGCTGATACAAGTTCATATACGAAATAGGCGCTTAATCTACCACTGGCAGATTTCAAATAAAATCCTTTATGGCCAAGTTCTACAAGTTCATCAGCAAAAGCAAGACATCTGGCAACAGTTATGTTTGGATTATCTTCAATGCAAATTGTTCCCTGTGCTAAAATATCATAACCTGCATCTTGGGCTTCTGCTACAGCTTGAGCAACACCGGAAAGACATGATGCATCATTAAGGCCGTGAAAATTCTGCAGGATATTCATTCCCATACTAGCATACTCAAAAACTAGCGCTCTTATTACATCATAAGGTTGAGGCTCATAACCAAGAAGAAAATCTCCACGTATAAGGGCAGATTGCCTCACCCCAAGACTTTTAAAATGTAAAAGCAATTTTTCAACTTCTGCCCATTCATTTCGTCCTTTCTTGGCAAAAATATCAAAAAATGTACCCCCACCCGTTTGAATCGCTTCAGTACCAATCAGATGTGCAGTTGGATAAGAATCTATGATTTCCTGTGCAGACGGGTTAGTTCCAAATAAAGACTGTATAGAATCGCGTAAAACGTCTTGGAATTTTATTTTTGACATAGCAAATTTCTCAATAATAGTAGCAGTGTCAGTTTACTAAAGTATAAAATAGAAGTATGAATACGACCATTTTTAAGTTCTGTTTTTAACTTTTGAAAATTGAAACTTTAAACTAAAGTCTAGTCTTCATAAATATTATAGTTTGGTAAAGGTGTACTTAAAACAACAACAAGCCTAATTATCTGACAAATTCATAAATCTGTTAATAAAGTGAGCAATATTTTAGTAAATTGTCTAAAATCAGCGATTAAATCTAGAAAGCTTTTCCAGGTTTATTTTATGATGGTTTGACGGAGTTGGTTTGTTATTATTTTGTTTGAATTAACTTAATTGCATTAGCAGTTTCAACTACAGTCTTTGTAAAAGGCATTGGTCTCCATTTGAAAGTTTTAATTGTACTTGAATTATCTGCAGTAATTTTTATTCCTAATAATGCTAGCATTCCTTTTGCTTCACGATCAAATAAAGATAAAAATTTAAATAAAAAATTTGGTGCTTTTTTAGTACTTGGGCCTTTGTAACCTTCATTTAAAAGTAATTGTGCAACTTCAGCAAAACTCACAGGATTTGTTCCAGATGCTATAAATCTTTTTCCAGCAACTTTTGAATTTGTTAGAGCTTGTACATGTAATTTTGCTACATCTCTAACATCTACCATAGGAAAAGCAGCATCTGGTACCATAGGTATTTTACCATTTAGAACTTTAGAAAGTATAGTTAATGATTCGCAAGAGATGTTATCCCCAAGAGGGGGGCCAAACACTCCTCCTGGAGCAATTACAACTAATTCCATTTTAGATATTTTTTTATTTTCATTTATAAAATCCCAAGCTGATCTTTCTGCAATAGTTTTGCTTCTTATATACGTATTTAGATTA
>CACHVW010000108.1 GCA_902583415.1 uncultured SAR116 cluster alpha proteobacterium
ATCAGATATTACTAATGTAAACGTAAATGGTTATTTGTGGAGAGCATCTTTAGATGTATTGTCTATTGCACCATTAATTTCAACTGATGCATTTGGTGGAACAATAATAACTGACTGGTATACAAATAAAAACATTAAGGATAAAAGAATTAAAATTACAGCTTACATAAGAACAGCCGAATTAAGATCAGATGGTATCAAAGTTAAAGTTCATGTCCAAAAACTTATAGATAATGTTTGGTCTGATACTTTCACAGATGATAATTTAGCCTCGAAAATTGAAAATAATATATTAAATAAAGCAAGAAATTTACGAGTTAATGCAAATCAATAATTATAGTCATGAAATATAACCCGTCTGTAATTGAAAAAAAATGGCAAAAAAAGTGGTCTGAACTTAATAGTTTTAGTGCCAAAATTGATTACACAAAACCTAAATATTATGTATTAGAAATGTTTCCATATCCTTCTGGGGCCATACACATGGGCCATGTAAGAAATTATACTTTAGGTGATATGGTTGCTCGATATAAAAAAGCTCAAGGTTTTAATGTTCTGCATCCTATGGGATGGGACTCATTCGGGCTGCCAGCAGAAAATGCAGCTATAGAAAATAAAACACATCCCTCTAAATGGACTTATTCTAACATTGAAAATATGAAAACACAGTTAAAACAAATGGGTTTGTCTTATGATTGGGAAAGAGAATTAAGCACATGTGATCCTAATTATTACAAATTTGAACAGAAAATGTTTTTAGATTTCTATAAAGCTGGGATTGCTTATAAAAAAGAAACTTTAGTTAATTGGGATCCAGTTGAAAATACAGTTTTGGCAAATGAACAAGTTGTTGACGGTCGTGGCTGGCGATCTGGAGCTGAAGTTGAAAAGAAAAAAATGAAAGGATGGTTTCTAAAAATTTCTCACTTCGCAGATGAATTACTAAATGAAATTGATAATTTAAATGGGTGGCCTGAAAAAGTTAAAACAATGCAAAGAAATTGGATTGGAAAAAGCTATGGAGCTATAATTAAATTTTCGTTAGAAAACTCAACTAAAAAATTACCTGTTTTCACAACTAGACCTGATACAATCTTTGGAGCAACTTTTATTGCAATATCGCCTCAACATCCACTTGCAAAAAAAATTACAGAGGATGATTTTAAAGCAGCTGCCTTTATTAAATTTTGCGAGAAGAATTCAACTAAAGAAGCTGATATAGAAAAAGCTGAAAAATATGGATACGAAACAAACTTATCTGTATCTCATCCTTTTAAAAATGGTGTAAAGTTAAAAATTTTTATTGCTAATTTTATTTTGATGGATTACGGAACAGGAGCAATTTTTGGTTGCCCTGCACATGATCAAAGAGATTACGATTTTGCAATTAAATATTCTTTAGATATCGTGCCAGTCATAAAAACAGAAGAAAACTTGCCTTTTATAGGGGATGGAATTCATGTCAATTCTAAATTTTTAAACGGTTTAAATACTGATGATGCAATAAAATCATGCATTAAAAAACTAAAAAAATTAGAAATTGGTGAAGAGAAAATAACTTATAGGATACGCGATTGGGGTGTTTCCCGACAGAGGTATTGGGGATGTCCTATACCTATAATATTTTGCAACAATTGCGGTGAAGTCCCAGCACCAGAAGAACATTTACCAATAACACTACCAGAAAAAATTAATTTTAACATAAAAGGAAATCCATTAGATAATCATCCAACTTGGAAATATACAAAGTGCCCCAAATGCAATAAAAAAGCTGTTCGAGAAACAGATACATTTGACACATTTTTTGAATCTAGTTGGTACTTTGCTAGATTTACTGATCTAAATCCTTCAAGCGCCTTTACTGAAGAAGCTGTTAATTATTGGATGCCTGTTGATCAATATATTGGTGGAGTTGAACATGCAGTTATGCATCTTCTTTACTCAAGATTTTTTATGAGAGCTTTGAAACACGTAAACTCTATAAATCTTGAAGAACCTTTTATTTCTTTGCAAACACAAGGAATGGTATGTCACCAAACCTTTAAAACTCATAAAGAACATTGGATTTTTCCAAGCGATGTAATAAAAAAAGATAATGAATACTTTCATTTACAGACAAAAGAACCCGTTATCGCTGGAAGAATAGAGAAGATGAGTAAATCAAAAAAAAATGTAGTT
>CACHVW010000109.1 GCA_902583415.1 uncultured SAR116 cluster alpha proteobacterium
AAATAAATTGGGTTCTTACCTTTTTTTAATTCTATCACTACTTGAGCGCCTTGAAAAATAAATGGATCATTTGAAAAAATTATAACGAGTTTATCTTCAGAAATTTTATCATTTAAGAAATTATAAATTACTTGACATGTTTCCTTATCACAACTTTGAGTAGGTTCATCAAAAATAATGATTTCAGAATCTTTGAGTATTACCTGAGCAAGTGCAATCCTTTTCTTAATTCCTAATGAAATAAGATTTTCATTTTTATTAAGGTTGAAATTTATACCTTCGTTTTTATCACTAAAAAATGATGATAAATTACATTTAGTTAGCAAATCTTCCAAGTCAGATGTATCTAGATTATCTTTTGTATTTTCTAAACATTCTAAAATGGTGTCATTTTTAATTTGAGGATTCTGAGAAATAATTGAAGAAATTTCAATTATTTTTTCTTGTTCTTTTTTGTCAATGTCAATTCCATTAATTTGTATTGTTCCACTTAAAGGTAATAATACACCGCAGATAATATTGAATAGAGTTGTTTTACCTGAGCCATTTTCTCCAGAAATAACAGTGGTCACACCTTTAGTAAAATTTATGGAAAATTGATTGAATAATGGCATAGAAGTATTTTGATACATGAAACTAATATTATTTAATTTGATATTTTTAATTGGTCTAAGATTTTTTAATAATAGTTTCTTATTAGAAAGATCATCATCATGATCATTTTCATTATTGAATGAGTTTCGATAAAAAATCATGTTAGGTATTGATTTTATAGGTAATAATGCTCTTACAACTAAAATATTTAACGCAATCATACTAGATATTTCCATATCCCCTCGATTAATTTCTAATAAAGAAATCATTACTACAAATATAATCAAAATATTTAATAAAAATGAATTTAAAGTTTCAAAATCATAGCTATTAGAATCGAGAGAATTTTTTTTGTTGAAAATTTCTATTTGTTTTCTTTTAAGAATATCAAGGGTTTTGTTATAAATTTGATTAACTTTTAAATTTATAAAGTTTTGTTTAAATTTATGTTCAAAACTAGAATACTCTGTACTCAGTTGATTTATACTTTGAAAGTATTTTTTTTGACTTACTATGTGAAAAAGAGAAATAATTAAGATTATTAATGCTAAGAAAGCATATAATAAAAAAATTAAAGGCGATATTAAATAAATTACAACTGAAAACAATAATATATAAGGTACATCCAAAAAACTTATTTGCATATTTAAATCGTAATTGTTTTTTAGAGATTTAATATAATTTAGTTCTTTGTCAACATTATCATTCAATTGAAAATTATTATTACCTAACGACCTATTTTTAAAAGAAAATTTTTTATTATTAATATTTATAATTATAAGTTTTCTATATTTTCTTATTAAATGCTCAAGACAAGTTGCAACTATAACCGCAACTGTTAAAAAAACAAGGGTATCAAAATTACCATTACCTAAATAACGATTAATAGAATGTATAATATAAACAGGTATAGAAAGAGCTAATGCATTAATTAAAAAAGATGCAATTAATAAATCTAGTCTTTTATAAAGATGCATTTACGTCTAAACAAACGTAAACACATCATTAGTATGATTGTAAACGACAGAGTTTACATTATCTTGTACATCAAGAACTAAATCACCTGCATTAAAAGTGCCACTTGCGTCTTTATCCAAGGCCGCGACTATATTACCAGACAAATTAAGTAATCCAAATTCTAATCCGCCTCCACCTGCAAAACCAGAAGCTTTATTTATAGTTTGGTTACTATTAAAGTCTGAAAATAAAGTTCCACTATATTTAACTGGTAGATTTATATTTAACTCTAGCTTATCGCTGGTACCTAATCCTTTATCATTACCAGTAGCAAAGTCACTTGCTCCTCTATAAAAACCTCCATTTATGGTATCACCACCTGCTACATTAAATAGATCATTTGCAGTTGTTGAATTATATTTAAATGTAACATTAGTAAATCCACCATTAGATAAATTCTGAGCGCCTGTTTGACCAATAATAACGTCATTATTACCAGAAGCAGTTACGGTTGAAGGGCTTCCACCTCCACCACCACCTCCTGGTGCTGGAGCACCACCACCTCCTGGTGATGGATCACCTCCTGGTGCTGGATCACCT
>CACHVW010000110.1 GCA_902583415.1 uncultured SAR116 cluster alpha proteobacterium
TTTATGATCTGATTGGGTACCACGACAACACCCTCTTTGTCGCCAACAATTAGATCATTTGGCCAAATAGCAACATCTCCACAACCTATAGGAGTATTAATATCTATGGCTTGATGCAAAGTAAGATTAGTTGGAGATGATGGTCTATTATGGTAGGCTGGAATATCCAAATTTTTTATTTCATCTGAGTCTCTAAACCCACCATCTGTTACTACACCAGCACATCCTCTGACCATTAATCTTGTAACTAGTATGGCACCTGCTGATGCGGCTCTAGGATCTTTCCTGCTATCAAAAATTAAGACATAATCTTTAGGGCATTCCTCAATAGCTAACCGTTGCGGATGTTTTGGATTTTTAAATACCTCTATACCATTTAGATCTTCCCTTGCTGGAATATATCTCACTGTATAAGCTAATCCCACCATATTCGGTAATTTTGTATTTAGTGGGGAAACTCCTTGAATAAATTGATTTTTTAGTCCTTTTTTGAATAAAGCAGTACAAATTGTTGCTACACTTGCGTTTGAAAAAGTTTTTTTTAATTCATTTAATAACATATTTAATCTCTAAAAAATATCAGGTTCTTTTGCAGAAATTCCAAAATCACTCTCTAAAAAATCAAAGTCACAACCCTCATTTGCTTGGCGAACATGATTACTATACATCCATAACCATCCTCTTCCTGCTTTTGGATTATTTTTTTTAACTTTCTTTTTTCTTTGTAGTAAAGTCTTTTCATCTACAAGCATATTTATTGACCTCAAGTCCACATTTATCTCTATAATATCTCCTGTCTCTAACAACGATAATGGACCACCCACATAACTTTCAGGAGCAACATGAAGAATGCAAGCACCATAACTAGTACCACTCATTCTTGCATCAGAAATTCTAACCATGTCTCGCACACCCTTTTTAAGAAGTTTTTTTGGTATTGGCATCATTCCCCACTCAGGCATTCCTGGCCCCCCAACAGGCCCAACATTTCTTAAAACTAACACATGATTTTCCGTCACATCTAATTCATCACTATCAATAATCTTTTTCATATCTGGATAACTATCAAAAACTATAGCTGGACCTTTATGTTTCAAAAATTTTTTATCACATGCGGCTGGTTTAATAACACAACCATCTGGAGCTAAATTTCCTTTTAAAACAGCCAGTGACCCTTCCATATAGATTGGGTTATCTAAAGGCCGAATTATGTCTTGATTAAGCGTTTCTTTTCCATCAATAAGCTCACCTAACTTCATTCCTGTTACAGTTATTTCTTCTAAATTAAGTTGGCTTGCTAAAGAACACATCAAAGATAACATACCACCAGCATAATAAAAATCTTCCATTAAATAGTCTTTTCCAGAAGGTCTTATATTCGCAATTAAAGGAATTTTTCTTCCCTTTTTATCTAGATCATCCATTGTTAAATTAATACTAGCTCTCCTTGCCATAGCTATCAAATGAATGATAGCGTTAGTAGAACAACCCATTGCCATAGCTACAGTAACAGCATTTTCAACAGAGTTTTCTGTTATGATATTTCTTGGAGTTAAGTCTTCCCATACCATTTCAACAATTCTTTTTCCTACATTTACAGACATTCTAATATGATTAGAATCTGCTGCGGGAATAGAACTAGCACCAGGTAAACATAAACCCATTGCCTCTGCGATAGCAGTCATTGTACTTGCTGTTCCCATTGTCATACAATGTCCAAAGGATCTAGCAATACCAGTCTCAACTTCTTCCCAATCTTTTTGAGAAATATTTCCTGCTCTCAATTCATCCCAATATTTCCAACCATCTGAACCACTTCCTAAAAATTTACCTTTATAGTTCCCCCTTAACATAGGTCCAGCTGGTAAAAAAATTGTTGGTAAATTTAAGGATATCGCTCCCATAATTAAAGCAGGGGTGGTTTTATCACAGCCACCCATCAAGACAACTCCGTCAATGGGATGAGATCTGATAAGTTCCTCCACTTCCATTGACAACATGTTTCTATATAACATTGTTGTAGGTTTCACGTACATTTCAGCAAGAGAAATAGCTGGAAGCTCTATAGGGAAACCACCTAATTGATAGATTCCCTTTTTTACATCTTCAACTCTCTGTTTGAAGTGCATATGACATGGTTGGATATCA
>CACHVW010000111.1 GCA_902583415.1 uncultured SAR116 cluster alpha proteobacterium
ACGTATTTGAACAATTTTTAAACCCTTACCAACTTCTCCTAACCTATTTTCGTCAGGAATTTCTAAGCCATTATACTCTATCTCACAATGACCACCATGTTCCTCAGGACCCATAATTGGAATACGTCTTTTTATCTTCCAACCTGGTTGATCTTTATGGTAAAGAAAGGCAGTTAAGCCGTCTTTAGTTTTAGCTACAAGGATGAAATGAGATGCAACAGCAGCTCCTGTAATATACCATTTAAGACCATTAATTATCCATTTACCATTTGAATAAACAGCTTCAGTTTTAATCATAGATGGATCAGAGCCACCGCCAGGTGCAGGTTCAGTCATTGCAAGAGATGAACGAACATCTCCATTAATTATTGGATCAAGCCATTTAAGTTTTTGTTCTTCAGTTCCAATTTTATTAAGTATATACATGTTACCATCATCAGGTGCGGCACAATTAAAACAAACAGGACCAAAAATTGATCTATTCATTTCTTCATATAGGGCAGACATACCAATAGGACCTAAACCAAGACCAGATCTAGTAGTAGGCATCTGCGGAGACCAAAGACCAGCAGCTTTAACATCTAAACGTACTTGATTTAACAAATCTTCATTTATGTTTTCATGTTTATCATATGAAGAATTATATGACTCAAGAGGAATAATTTTTTGATTAACAAAGTCTCTTGTTTTTAATCTAAGATTTTCAATATGTTCAGGAAGTGTGAAATCCATTAATTTCTCCTATTTTTCAAAGACCAGTACTAAGCCCACCATCTACAGCTATTGTAGCACCAGTCATATAGGTGTTTAGTGGATTTACTAACATAGAAATGATTACATCAAGTTCATCTACAGTAGCAAATCTTTTAAGAGGTATTTTCTTTTTAAGTAAAACGCCTGCGTCACCTTCTAATTGTTTTCTATTGATGTCAGTCATTATATAGCCTGGTGCAAGTGCATTTACGCATATATTATGTTTTGCTAATTCTATTGATTGAGATTTAGTAATTTGAATTAAAGCAGCTTTAGTTGCAGAATATGCTCCAACAAATGATAAAGGTCTATAACCAAGTGTGGAAGCAATGTTAATAATTTTTCCATTTTTATTTTTAATCATATTTGGAATTAAAGCATTTGATACATTAATTGAACCTAATAAATTAGTATCAATTATTTTGGTTAAATCTGAATAAGTTTCTTCATGTAACAATTTGGTATTTGCAATACCTGCATTATTTATTAAGGCATAAATGTTTATATCATTTAACATTTTCTGCACTTGTAACTCATCTGTAATGTCAAGCTCTAAATATGAATGACCTAGATCTTGGTTAGGAAGAGATGAAATAACTGATTTTAGATTTTTTATATTACGTCCAACACCAATAATTTTGAAACCATCATGTGCCAATACCTTAGAAAAATTTGCGCCTAACCCTCTGCTTGCCCCTGTAATTAAAACAGTGTTAGATTGAACAGTCATGTATAATATACCTAAAGTAAATTTAAATGTAACATTACAATAAGAATAAATTAGTCAAGTAGATATGTCAGTAAAAAATAAAATTAATAGTATTAATCTATGGTTAAAAAAAAACAGATCAATTGATGAACAAATTTTATCTATTAAAAAGTTTGAAACAGGCCAATCTAATCCTACATTTCTCCTGAAATCAGATAATAAAAGCTTTGTGCTTAGATCTAAGCCATTAGGAAATCTCCTTTGGGGTGCACATCGGATTGATAGAGAATATAAAGTGATGAGTGCTTTATCAAATTCAAAAATTCCTACTCCTAAAATGTATGGATACTGTAGCGATATAGATATAATTGGAAGTGAATTTTATGTTATGGAATTTTTAAGTGGAATACACGAGTTTGATCCAGATCTTCCAAATTATAAAAGTGAACAAAGAGATAGGATTTATAAACATAAAATTAAAATTTTGGCAGAATTAGTAAAATTAGATTTAAAAAAAATTGGTTTAGAAAATTTTGGTAAACCTTATGGTTATCTAGAGAGACAAATTAAATTATGGATAAAACAATACAGAGACACTGAAACAAAACATATAAAAAGTATGGAATACTTGATTGATAACATACCAAAATATATTCCAACTGAAATAGATAATTTGAAA
>CACHVW010000112.1 GCA_902583415.1 uncultured SAR116 cluster alpha proteobacterium
CGAGGGGGGTAAATTTTTGATTTTTAAATATGTTAACATAGTCTACAACTCAGTCCACAAGATGGTTTACAATTTGGTGACTTATCCTGATATGAGACGGTGAGGTATAATTTGAAATTCGTCAATATAAACAATGACTTGTGACATGTGGTGGCATGTTATAGTCATGTATAATGGCGGAGGGAGGGGGATTCGAACCCCCGAAAGGGATTACTCCCTTTAACGATTTAGCAAACCGGCGCCTTCAGCCACTCAGCCACCCCTCCACAGGCTCGTTTAATGTCTTAAGTGTCCTACTTCACGCTGTATGCCCTCTCGTAATACAAAATGACAAAAATTATTTCAAGTTTTATTAATGTATTATACAAAATAAAATTTTTTATGATAAATATAGAGTTATTTAGAGGTAATGTATGGATCTAATATCTGGAATGAGAGTATTCGTTTCTATAGCTGATAATGGTTCACTTGCAAAAGCAGGTAGAGAGTTAGATTTATCTCCCTCTGTGGTTTCAAAACATATTTCTGCATTAGAAGACAGATTAGGAGCTAGATTACTTTATAGAACTACAAGATCTGTTTCACTTACCGAGGTTGGTATAGCTTATCTTGATAGAGCTAGAAGAATTATTGGTGACGTAGATGAAGCTGAAGCAGCTGTTTCAAGTGCTACCAATGCACCAAGAGGGCATCTTCGTATCACTGCTCCAGGAACATTTTCTTATAGGCATATAGCTCCACATCTTCCATTATTCAGAGAACGCTTTCCTGAGGTAGAAATAGAAATGATTATTTCAGATGAGGTTGTTGATTTAGTTGATAACAATATTGATTTGGGTATAAGAATTGCGGTCATGAAGGACACATCACTTATTGCAAGAAAACTGGCTCCAAATCCAAGAACTTTGTTTGCTTCTCCAGAATATATAAAAAAACATGGAAAACCAAATCACCCAGACGAAATATTAAACCATGATATTATTTCATTTAGGAGTGGAAGTCCTTATAACGAATGGCATTTTTTAGTAGACGGTAAAATCAAATTGATACACGCAAAAGGAAAGTTACAGTTCAACCACGGCGATGCAATTCTTAGGTCAGCAATTAATGGTGGTGGATTAGCAATGTTATCTAGATTTGTTGTTGGAAGACACTTAGCTGCAGGCACATTAGTATCTATATTAGATGAATATGTGCAAGAGGATGTTCCAATCTATGCTGTCTACCCAAGTGGGAAACATTTATCTCCTAAAGTAAGAGCTTTTTTAGATTTTTTAATAGAAATTTATGGACCTATACCTTATTGGGATGAAGCTGGTGATCATACTTCAGATGCAGCAAAGCGAACTGTCATTTAATCTAAACATTCTGACCTGCAACATAGCCGCTTGACCAGGCCCATTGAAAATTATGTCCTCCTAAATGTCCAGTGACATCAACAACTTCTCCAATGAAATATAATCCTGAGTATTTTTTACATTCCATTGTTGCTGAATTAATTTCATTTGTGTCGATACCACCTAATGTAACTTCAGCAGTCCTGTAACCTTCAGTGCCGGTTGGCAAAACATTTAATTTATTTATAAAATTAGAAATTTTGTTTAGTGTGCTATTTGATGCTTCTCCTATTTTTTGGTTTGTATTCAACAAACTAGTAATAGCCATTGCTAATTTATTTGGAAGAAAATCTGATAAAACATTTGAAATGTTTTGTTTTGGTGTTTTCACTCTTCTTTCTTTTAAAGTTTTATCCATTGAATTTAATGGTAATAGGTTTACTTCAATACTCCTATCAGGTTTCCAGTAAGAAGAAATTTGTAAAATTGATGGTCCACTAATACCCCTGTGTGTAAAGATTAAACCTTCATTAAAAATTGTTTTATTGATTTTAACTGAAGCTTCAATTGAAACACCTGCTAGTGATTTGCAAAACTCTAATATATCGTCTTTAAAAATTAATGGGACAAGAGCAGGATAAAGGTTAGTAACTTTTAAGTTAAACTGATTAGCAATCTTATATCCATAATCAGAAGCTCCTATTTTGGGTATTGATAATCCACCTGTAGCGATAACAAGAGATGAACATATGAATTTCCCTTTGTT
>CACHVW010000113.1 GCA_902583415.1 uncultured SAR116 cluster alpha proteobacterium
CTGTTGGTATTTTTTTACCAACTAATGAAACTAAAAAACCTAATTTCGTAATTCAAGAAAACGAACTTTTTGGTGAAATGGGCGTAATAGAAAACGAATTAAGGATGGCCACAGCAAGGTGTTTAGTTGAAAGTGAAATTATTTCAATTACCAAAGACGAATTTGATAAAAGGGTTAATAATTCCGATGTCTTTGTAAAAGGATGCTTAAAAGCCTTGTCATACAGATTAAGGTCGGTTGAAAAGAAAATGTAATAAAGGTTGGAGGAGTATTATCTATGGAAATTAATATCAAATTAGCAGAAAGTTTGATTGATGCATTTGATAGTGAAGAGACGGGTATCATATTATGGGATCAAAATGATAATATTTCATACAGAAACAAAAATATTTCTGAAAGATTTATTAAACTAAATATTGATTTTGAAGTAGGGCAAAATTTTTTTGATAGAATAAAAATATTTAGAAAAACAAAAATTTTAACTAGTGATCAAATAAATTTACGTGAATCAAATTACATTACGGCAAAAAAAACAGGAAAGCCTCAACAATTTGTTATTAAAGGTCCAACTGGAAGATGGGTTCAAGTAAAAGACACACCAACAAATGAAGGTAATATTCTAACGTTAATGACTAACGTTACAGAAATTGTTGAGCAGAATCTTGAAAGAAAAAGATTAGCAAGTGCAATAGAAAATGTACCCCTCATCATACAATATTGGGATGAAAATGATAAATTGATATTTGCTAATGCAAGGGCGGATGAATTACATGAACAATGGGAAGTTAATTGCAAGTTTACCAGGGGATTGGCATATGAGGACATGGTACGAGCACAACTCTCAAGCAAGATTTTTAAAGTTCCGGAAGGTGAAACTATTGAAAGTGAAATTAAAAAGAGAAAAAAATATAGAAAAAATGTTGAATCTAATTATAGAGAAGTATTTTTGGAAAATGGGAAAACTTGGTACGTAATAGATAAGAGATTAGACGACGGTTCATTTCTAAGTATATTCAGTGAAATTACTGACATTAAAAATAAAGAAGCCCAATACAAACAATTGGCAGACGCACTAGATAATCTTCCTATGCCGATGTTATTTTGGGATAAAGAAGATAAATTAATTACGTCAAATAAAAGATCTCGAGAATTTCAAGGAAAATGGAAAATTAAACTAGAAGATGGAATGTCTTGGGAAACAATGTTTAAAAAACAAATTGATGCAGGTGTTTATGTTATTCCTGAAAATAAAAGTATTAAAGATTTTACTAAGGAAAGATCAAATTTTAGAGCAGAATTAATTCAAGACAGAAAAAGAGAAACACTATTATCAGACGGTACCACTTTTTTTAGTAATGAAATACGTCTTGAAGATGGTTCAATGTTAAGTGTTTTTACTGATATTTCAGAAATTAAAGAACGTGAAAAATCATTAAAATTGCTAAATGACGCTATTGAAATTATTCCTAATAATATGATGCTTTGGGATAAAAATAATAAATTAATAATGGCTAATGCTAGAGCAAGAAATGATAATGCATCCAGAGGATTTGATCTAAAAAAGGGTTCATCACGATTAGAAATGGTCAAAAATGCGTTAAAAAAAGGTTTTATGACCGCGCCAAAAGGGATTTCTCAAAAAGATTTTCTTGAAATGAGAAAAAAGCAATTTGAATCTCTAAAGAATCAAGAAGCTTATGAAGTGATTATGAATAATAAATTTTATTTATTATCCTCATCTAGATTACCAGATGGATCAACATTACAATTTGCAACTGACATAAATGATACAAAAAAACAAGAAGAAGAATTATTAAGATTTAAAGATGGAATAGACATATTACCAAATGGTCTAATGTTTTGGGATGCAGAGGATAACTTAATTGCACATAATGCTAGTGCTGCTTCATTCTTAAAAGATTTTAAATATGACTTAAAAATTGGAAAATCTAGAGATAAACTGAGAGAACATATGATTTTGAAAGGATATGTTTCTGCACCTAAGGGTGTTAATAAGAAAGAAAATTTTGAAAAATACAAAAAAGATTGGAAAAATT
>CACHVW010000114.1 GCA_902583415.1 uncultured SAR116 cluster alpha proteobacterium
AATTTACATCTATAAGCGAAGCAAAATTGGCTGCCTCATTTTGTTCTGAAAAGTTTGGTTCTAAAATAAGTGAATATAATATTGTAGGTCTTAATATTTTCATCAGTCAATCAGGTGATCTAAATGTTTCCATTAAATTTGAAAATCCAGATGCATTGAAAAGCTTTGAATCTAACTATCTAAATATCATTGCAGATCTAAAAGGAAGTCTTGTTTTTAAGGAAAATAATTTTGTAGGTGTTTGTACTTTTACGTATGAGAAGGAAGCGACAAGTACAGAAATGTAGATCGATTTCTAGAAGGTTTTATAAATGATAAAAGCATCAGAAACATTTGAGGGAACATGGCCATTTCTGCCTAATTTTTTTGATGGAAATGGTTTTCTAATGCATTACGTAGATGAAGGACCAAGACAGGCTAATCCAATTATACTTCTTCATGGCGAACCTACTTGGGGCTATTTATATAGAAAATTCATACCTGAATTATCGAAATCATACAGGGTTCTTGTTCCAGATATGATGGGTTTTGGTAAATCAGAAACTCCGCAAGATAAAGAATATACTTTAAAAACTCATGTTGAAAATTTGAGTAGTTTAATTGACTATTTAAAATTAACCAATATCACGTTTGTTGGTCAAGATTGGGGTGGTCCGATAACAGCTGCTTATTCTATAAGAAACCCAAATAAGGTAAAAAGTTTTGTTTTAATTAATACATTATTTGGATATAGCAAAGAAGAAAGGCCAAAGAATTTATCTCCATGGTTTCAGTGGATAAATAAACATTATCTAAATAAAACATTAGAAGGTATTTTGGGTGAGCTTGGATCTACACTTCTTTCTATAATGAAGATTCCTAACTTTACAAATAATAATATTATCAATGATACATGGATTAATGCTTATTCATCTCAGTTTCCGGATAGAGCAAGTTGTATAGGAGCTATTAATTTCCCATTAGATGCTCTTTTAAATAGAATTGTACCTTATATTGTAGAAGGTATTAAACAAGGTGACCTGAAGTCTTTATGTTCGAAACCAGCTGTTTTGGCATATGGAATGAAAGATAAAGCAATTGAACCAGATTACGCTATAAGAGACTTTAAAGCTCTTTTTCCTGGTTCTAAGATTGTTGAAATGCCAAATGCTGGTCATTATTCTCAAGAAGATGAACCAGAACTTTTAATTAACTTAATAAAAGAATTCATGACAGAAAATGAAAATAAATTATGAATTTAGTTTATAAAGTCTGTTCTAAAGATGAATGGGATCAAGCAATTATAAATCAATTTTATTCTGGTTCAGATGTCGACAATAAAGATGGTTTCATTCATTTATCTACCAAAAAACAGTTAAATGAAACGGTAACAAAACATTATCGAGGAAAGAAAAATTTGTTAGTTATCTCTTTTAGCATTAAAAAAATACAAGATAATCTTAAATGGGAAGTTTCTAGAAATGGTGATCTTTTTCCTCATTACTATGGAAATTTAGAAACAAAATTTGCAGAAAAGACTTATAATTTACACTTAAATGCTGATGGTATCCATGAATTTCCTGAAAACTTTTTCTCCTAAAAAACGATGTAAAAATTGTTTTTCTGCATGAAGTCCGTATTTTTGTCTAAGATCTTTGTTATTGATAGCATCTTTTAAAACATTAGCTAGCTGATCTTGATTTAAAGGATCTACACACCAGCCTGTTTTTGAATCAATTACGGCATCTGTTACTCCTCCATCTAAGCCCGCAATTGATGGAATTCTAAAAGCAGCTGCTTCAATATAAGATATACCAAAACCTTCAATAGATTCGTCCACTTTATATGATGGCATTACAAAAACGTCAGAGCTTTCTAAGAATTTTTGTTTTAAATTATTATTTATTTTTCCAATTAAAAATACTTGGTCTGTTAAATTTAATTTTTTAATATTTTCTTTTATTTCCTTAAATTGTAATCCCTCACCACAAATATTCCAATGAAATGGCTTTAATAACTTATTTTTATTTAAATTTGATAAACATCTTAATACTGGAAGAATACCTTTTCTTTTTTC
>CACHVW010000115.1 GCA_902583415.1 uncultured SAR116 cluster alpha proteobacterium
ATTTACTAGCAATTTTAGATCCATGATCTAAAGATTTTAATAGCTCTAATACACATGAAACTCTATTATAATCTAACATTAAGATGGTCGATAATTAGGTGCTTCACGAGTTATAGTAACATCGTGAACATGACTTTCTTTAAGCCCAGCTTTACTAATTTTTTTAAATTTACAATTTTTTTGCATTTGATTGATATCTTTGTTCCCAGTGTAACCCATTGCTGATTTCAGACCACCAACTAATTGATGTATTACATTTTCAGCAGGTCCTTTATATGGAACCTGTCCTTCGATACCTTCAGGCACAAGTTTAAGATTTTCTATTTCTGCCTGAAAGTATCTATCAGCAGAGCCTCTTGCCATTGCACCTAAACTACCCATACCTCTATATGACTTATATGATCTACCTTGAAATAAAAACACCTCTCCAGGAGTTTCATCAGTTCCTGCAAGAAGAGAGCCTACCATAACAGCACTAGAGCCACCTGCTATGGCCTTCGCTATATCTCCAGAATATTTAATACCACCATCTGCAATAATTGGAACTGAAAATTTACTTGCAACTTCTACACAATCAATAATTGCGGATAATTGAGGAACGCCAACTCCAGCAACCATTCTTGTAGTACATATTGAACCAGGTCCAATTCCTACCTTTACACCATTCGCTCCAGCGTCAATGAGAGCTTTTGTTGCATTTCCAGTTGCAACGTTTCCACCAATTAGAGCAACTTTTTTTGACATCTTTGAAATTTTTGAGACAGTATCTAAAACCATTTTACTATGACCATGAGCGGTATCAACAATCAAGACATCAACTCCCGCATCAATTAAAGCTTCTGCTCTTGAAAGTCCATCTTTTCCAACACCTGTAGCAGCAGCTACTCTTAATCGTCCTTGTTCATCTTTACATGCATCAGGGTGGTTTTGGGATTTTTCCATATCTTTAACAGTTATTAATCCAACACATAACCCATCTTCATCAACAACCACTAATTTTTCAATACGATGTTGATGTAAAAGTTTTCTAGCTTCTTCTTTGCTAACACTTTCTTTAACAGTTATTACATTTTTAGTCATAAGAGCAGAAACTGTTTGATTTAAATCATTAGCAAATCTAACATCTCGATTTGTAAGAATACCCACTAATTTATTGTTAAGACCTTCAACGACTGGTATTCCACTAATTTTGTTTTTTTCCATAAGTTTGAAAGCATCTCCGAGGGGTTGATCAGGCTTTATTGTAACTGGATTTACTACCATTCCTGCTTCGAATTTTTTTACTTTTTTTACTTCCGACGCTTGCTCTTTAATTGAAAAGTTTTTATGTAAAACACCTAATCCACCTAGTTGGGCCATAGTAATAGCTAATCTATGTTCAGTAACAGTATCCATTGCAGCAGATATTAGAGGTATATTTAAATTGATATTTTTAGTAATAAAAGTACTAACATTGGCATCTGCTGGTCCAATCTTGCTGTATGCTGGTTGTAGCAACACATCGTCAAAAGTGTAAGTTTCTTCAATTATCATTATTTATACTCAGTAATGGATTTAAAATTAATATCATAGGATTTTATATAAGCTCTGTAGTAATTTTTGCAAAGTTTAATTCTTTGAATTTATTTTCCTTTAAAACCTAAAGCAATAACATATCCTTCAACTGATTCTTTTCGGCTTGCATCAGGTTTGACGTGATGTACTTTTGAAAAGTTTTTTTTGCATTAAGTCTAAGGCTTCTTTTTCTGTTCCTCCTTTAAAACACTTAGCTAAAAAAACTCCATTCCTGTTCAAATTCTCAATTGAAAAGTCTAGAGCAATTTCTAAAAGATGTGTGGTTCTTATATGATCGGTTTTTCTATGACCTGTTGTGTTTGCCGCCATATCAGACAAAATAACATCTGGCTTCTGTCCCAGTAATTCAATTAAATGATTACATACTGCTTTATCATTGATATCTCCAATTATAGTTTTGCATCCAGCGATATCATCTGTTTTTAAAATATCTACTCCAATAACTTTTTCATTGCCTGTAATTGAA
>CACHVW010000116.1 GCA_902583415.1 uncultured SAR116 cluster alpha proteobacterium
TAAGAAACTAGCAGCTTTAGAAAAGAAACAAAAAGAACTACAATTCAAATCTAAAACTGTTGCTGAAAAGAAACCTAAAATTGAAAAAAGTTGGTGTCTTCCACAAAATGAATTTCAAAGAAATATTCCATTTCATAAATTTGAAGATGGAATAGATTGCCCAGAAAATACTATAAAAATTACTGAACAGAGGGCTCTAAATATTTTTCTCATCAAATATAATGGTTACCTAGATAATATAATAAAGACGAATAGTATTTGTGACGATACTTTTAAAAATTATAAATATTTAAGAGAATTAATTAAGAATGATAAAAATTTTAGGTGTAATGAAGCATTTAAAATTGTAAAAAAAATCCCAAATGAAAAAGATTTGCAAATAAAACCTCAATCAGAGTTTCCATTTAAACCTATTTCTATCAACTTCCCATCTGTATCAGTTAAGCGTGATGATATAGCTGTTATCATTGGAAATGCTGATTACAAGAAACAAGGTAAAGATATCCCAAATGTTAATCCTGCCTACGCAGATGCAGAAGGTATTAAACAATACTTCATGAAAGCTAAAGGGGTAAGAGAAGGTAATATTATATACCTAAAAGATGCCACAGGCTCTCAACTCCTAGGCGTTTTTGGTAATGATAAATCTCATAAAGGTAAACTCTTTAATTACATCAAGCCTAACAAATCAAATGTATACATCTATTATGCAGGTCACGGTGCACCGGGCAAAGAAGGTGATGCCTATCTTGTACCAACAGATACTGACTCACAAACAATAGAGTTTACAGGTTATCCATTATCAACTTTATATTCTAACTTAGGCAAACTTCCTGCTAAATCTATGACTGTAATATTAGAAGCGTGTTTCTCTGGTGGTAGTCAATCAGGTTCACTCATATCAAGAGCATCACCAATAGTTATACAACCTAAGAAGACATTCATTCCAAGTAACATAAAAGTGATAGCAGCAGGGTCTGAAAAACAAATGGCATCATGGGAAGAAGACAGTTCACATAGTCTATTCACTAAATACTTCCTCAAAGCCATGAGTGGTGAAGGTGATACAAATAAAGATGGTAAGGTGAGTGATAACGAGCTTAAAGAATACCTGTCAGATACAATGACGTACTATGCACGTAGGTATTATGGTCGTGACCAGAAAGTGCAGATACATAATGGTGGGTAGTAGATGAAATATATCATACCTTTTTTTATAATACTTTTTACATCAGCCAACATAGCTAATGCTCAAGTTACTAAGTACTTCTGTAATGGTGAAGCTAATAAATTTTTCATAACAATTGATACAAAGAAAAAAACAATCGTTACTAATAAAGGTAAACCAAATAAATATTGGACTGAAGCTAATTATACTTTCTGGCATTCAGCTAATGATTTTACTGTGTATGAATACACATTTAAAAATTCTTACAATAAATTATCATGTATTAGCGCTAGAAAGCACCTTGACATTAGACAAAACTATGTTTTCTAACTATTTTTTGAAGGGCGAGTAAAATAAAGAAGTATCCCAAAGAAACACGCTATTATAAACCAGAAAATCAATAAAATTATTATACCGTCATCTGTAATGTTTGTTGGAACTTTTCCATGAGCTTGTCCTAAAATATTAGCCATGTTCTCCAATTCTTTATTTTTTTCATACTGAGCTATATTGGCTGCAACGGCTAATACAAAAAATATATTAATGGCAATAAACAACCATTTTACAAAACGTCCGAATAAAGTTCTTTTTGGTTTTCTAAGAGGAGCTCCGCACCTAGGACAATCATAAGCTTTATCAGATACTTCTGCGGAACATTCTGGACATTTAATAAGTGCCAATTTGTTTATTTATCCTTTTTGTGAATAATAATTAAATATATAATCATGATTTCCATATATTTTTATAAAGTTCAAGAAAAAACCTTCTTATAATTGAATCTGCTTTAAATTAATGTGAACTTTCTCAAAATTATTTATTCTAATTACTACAATGTTCATGGCTATAA
>CACHVW010000117.1 GCA_902583415.1 uncultured SAR116 cluster alpha proteobacterium
GAAAATAGTTCATGGGATTTGTATAATTTATCGGTCGCAGAAGTAGATAAAAAATCCTTATCTAAAAGAGGAAAATGCATTGCTGGTGGTGATGATGGAATTGAAGATGAAATTATAGAAATAAAAAGAGCTGATTTTGAAAAAAAAATATCTGCATTATTAGCTCAAACAGAGATGTTATGCGAAGCTACCCTTGAAGAGGCCGGTTTAACTATTAATGAAGTTGAAGATATTATATTAGTAGGTGGTAGTACTAGAATACCAGCTGTTAAAGCATCTATTAATAGAGTTTTTAAAAAAGATCCAATTGTAGGAGGGAATGTTGACGAAATGGTTGCTTTAGGAGCAGCCCTATATGCAGCTTTAAAATCTGACAAAAAAGGTTTAAATTCTTTGCAAAAAGCGTCGTTAAAACAAATAAGAGTGGCTGATGTTGCTAATCATTGCTTTGGTACAATAGCTTTAAGCTATAATAATAATTCAAAAAAGGATGAATACCAAAACGTAATTATGATTAACAAAAATACTAAATTACCAGTAAAAAAAATAGAAGATATGCAAACAGTATACGATGGACAAATATCTTTAAAATTATCGGTTACTCAATCAACTTCTCCAGAACCTGATCCTAATTTTGTTAAGATTATTTGGGAAGATAAAATGGAAATGCCTCCTGACCGACCTGCTGGCCAACCCATAAGGATAACCTATAGCTATGACGAAAATCAAATAATGCACTGTGTTTTTGAAGATGTAAATAGTGGTACAATAAAAGAAGTTAATCTGAGTCCAAATGAGGATAATTCCGAGGATTCTGCAATAGATAAATTTTTGGTAGACTAATTATGGAAGCAATTGTTGTTATAATCTTATTTCTTTTTGGTGGCTGGATTTTGAGGGCTTTGATTGCTGGAGGGAAAAGTGCTGTTACAGGTCAAAGTTTTCAAGAAAGTTATCGTGGTATAGCTGATTGGACAACAAAACTCGAAAATGAGACTTTTAGGAGTGATAATAATACTTCATTTGATTTTAAAGCTATAAAGGCTAAAGGACTGATTCCTATTGCATACTCAACTTCATTAAGTGTAATTGTAAATGTTCATGATATAACTGACGAGAATAAAAAACTACCTTTAATATCATTTATTGGCGATTTAAAAGAACCTCATTCTTCTGTGTTTATGCAAAAAACAGATTTAGGATTGTTCAGGCCAGATACGGGATTTACAAAGTGGGTAGAAATGGGAGGAGTTGCCCCAATGTTCCTTCAACCTCCTTATGGAGGAAACAGAAAACTAGGGATAAATTTCTTTTTATATGACACAAATAATCCTATTAAAATCCATCATGGCTTTTTAGATAACACTTCAGGTTTAATCGATTATAGACAATTCGAGATTAATCATAATTTTGAGTTAAAAGGATATTTGGAAAAATCTGAAGATATTGATAACGCTAGGGCTTTATCAGTAAAGATTGCGATTGCAGTAGCCATGTCTGATGGATCACTAGCTGATGAAGAAGGTGACACAATAAAAAACTGGATAAAAACAACAATTAGTGCTTATTCAAAAGAAACACAGAAGGAACTAAAGAATATTTACAATACAGCATTAAAAGATGCATATAAATTAGCTCAAAAAAATAAACTTGTTTTATCTGACCTTACTTCTTCATTGAGAAATTATAATGAAATTCAAATTAACTATGACACAATTGATTTATGTTACAAAGTAATGGCTGCAGACGGAGTTGCCGACAAAGATGAACTAAGAATAATTAGAAAAATCGGTGAAAGTTTAGACATTGATATTTCTGAGCTGGACAAAATGAAAGATAAGTCACTAATGTCATTATCAAATGAAGCAACCCAAAATAGCTCTATCGAGGAAATTTTAGGTATAGAAAAATCGTGGGATAAAGAAAGGATAAAAAAACATTTAACAACAGAATTTCAAAAATGGAATAATAGAATCTCTACTTTGAATGAGGGTGACGAAAGAAATAATGCA